>JANMYG010000743.1:0-2105 GCA_031381865.1 Betaproteobacteria bacterium
ATGGCGCCCGGACACCCGGTTCCTGTACGTGTTGCCCAATTTCCAGAACCCGACCGGGCGCACCATGACCGAGGCGCGCCGCGCCGCGCTGGTGGCACGGGCCGCCGAGCTGGGTTTGCCGCTGGTCGAGGACAACCCGTACGGCGACCTGTGGTTCGACCAGCCGCCGCCGCCGCCACTCACTGCGCGCAACCCCGACGGCTGCATCTACCTGGGTTCGTTCTCCAAGGTGCTGGCGCCGGGCCTGCGGCTGGGTTTCCTGGTCGCGCCCAAGGCGGTGTTCCCCAAGCTGCTGCAAGCCAAGCAGGCGGCCGACCTGCACAGCCCGGGCTTCAACCAGCGCATGGTCGCCGACGTGATGAAGGACGGGTTCCTGGACCGGCACGTGCCCACCATCCGCGCCTTGTACAAGACCCAGCGCGACGCCATGCTCGCGGCGCTCGAGCGCGAGATGCCGCACGGCGACGGCGATGACGACAGCCGCATGACATGGAACCGGCCCGAAGGCGGCATGTTCCTGTGGGCGCGCCTGCCCAAAGGCATGGATGCGGTGGAACTGCTGCCCAAGGCGGTGGAAAAAGGCGTCGCGTTCGTGCCGGGCCTGGCGTTCTACGCCGACGCGGCCGATCCGCGCAACCTGCGGCTGTCGTTCGTGACGCCGAGCGTGCCCGAGATCGAACGCGGGGTCGCGGCGCTGGCCGCCGCCGTGCGCGAGAACATGCCGGCCTTCGCCTGAACCCCGGTGCACTGCTGGCGCCGGCTCTGGATCCCGCACCGGCGAGCCGGGGCGAACCCGACCTGCAACTGACCTGAAAGACCGAACCATGCAAACACGCCCCTTCCAGCAGGTGGATGTCTTCACGGCCACGCCCTACCTTGGCAACCCGGTTGCGGTGGTGCTCGACGGCGCCGGCCTGGACGACGCGCAGATGCAGGCCTTCGCGCGCTGGACCAACCTGTCGGAGACCACCTTCGTGTTGCCGCCCACCGAAGCGCAGGCCGACTACCACCTGCGTATCTTCACGCCCGGTGGCGAACTGATGTTTGCCGGCCACCCGACGCTGGGCAGCTGCCACGCCTGGCTGCAGGCCGGCGGAGTAGCCAGGGAGCGGGAAACCGTGGTCCAGCAGTGTGGCGTGGGGCTGGTCAATATCCGCCGCGAACAGGACATGCTGGCCTTCGGCGCACCGGTGCTGCGGCGCAGCGACCCCGACGCGGCGCTGCTGGCGGCGGTGGCGGGCGCGCTCGGCATCCAGACCGCGCAGATCGTCGCCGCGCAGCTGCTCGACAACGGAACGGTCTGGCTCGGCTTGCTGCTCGACGGCCCCGGCACCGTGCTGCAACTGGCGCCGGACTTCGCCGTGCTGAAGCGCCTCGGGCACAAGGTCGGCGTGGCCGGCGTCTATGCGCAAGCCCAGGCCGGCAGCGACGCGCCGGGACTCGAAATACGCGGTTTCGCCCCGCACCTGGGTGTCAACGAAGACCCGGTCACCGGCAGCCTCAACGCCAGCCTGGCGCAGTGGCTGATCGCCGACGGCCACATGCCGCAGCGCTACCTGGCCGCGCAAGGCGCATGCCTGCAGCGCGCCGGGCGCGTGTCGGTTCAACGCGACGCGGCAGGACAGGTCTGGGTCGGTGGCCGCTCGGTGACCTGCATCGCCGGCACCGTCACACTCTGAGGCTACACCATGCAACTGCCGACCCTGCCACAGATCGAAGCCGCGGCGCGCGTGGTCTACCGCGAATTCCAGGCCACGCCGCAGTACCGCTGGGCGCTGCTCAGCGAGCGGCTGGGCACCGACTGCTGGGTCAAGCACGAAAACCACACGCCGGTGGGCGCATTCAAGATCCGCCGCGGCCTGACCTATTTCGACGCGCTGGCTCAGCAGGGCGAGCTGCCGCGCGAAGTGCTCAGTGCGACCCGCGGCAACCATGGCCAGAGCATTGCGTGGGCGGCCCGCGCACACGGGGTGGCATGCACCATCGTCGTGCCGCACGGCAACTCGGTCGAGAAGAACGCCGCCATGCGCGCGCTCGGCGCGCGGCTGATCGAACACGGCAGCGATTTCCAGGACAGCCGTGAACACGCCATCGGTCTGGCGCGG
>JANMYG010000771.1:0-3300 GCA_031381865.1 Betaproteobacteria bacterium
GCTGTCCAGGCGAAGGACCATGGTGTGACCGGGCAGGTCCAGCAATTGGGTGGATGCGAAGGCCAGGTTGCCGCGCCGCGCCACCCCGTGAAAAGCCAGACGGGTACCGTCGGCTTCGGTGAACGACACATCCCGGTCGCGTGCCAACTGGCGCCCGATCAGTTCGGTCAGCACATCGTTCAACGAATACGTCGCGACCAGGTACCCGGTCAATTCGCCCCCTGCCGCCAATGGCAGGCACAACTCCATCAATTCCAGTCCCAGGCCGTCGTTCAGCGGCAGGAAGTAACTGCCCGAATAGGCGGGCCCGCTGGCCCGGCGCGCATTGCCACACGCCGATGCGACCTCCGGCTGCGCATTGCCGCGACCGAGCCGGTCGAACACCGGCGCCCGCGCCGCCGTATCCACATGCGCCAGTTCCAGCAGGCCCGGTCCACGCCACTCGACCCGCAGCAACTCGCGGTGCTCGCGCAACAGGCGCGCGGCCTCGGCCGCCCAGCGCTCAGGCTGCGCACCGTGCAGCGACTGAAGCGCCTGCAATGCCTGCACGTTGCGCAGCAAGCCACTGCGGATGTCGCGCGCGGCCTCGGAGGCATCGTTGTCGAGCCGTTCCTGCACCAGGCCCGCCTCGTAACGTCCCGCCAGCCACACCAGCATGACGAGCAAAACCGTGATCAACGCCACCAGGGTTGCCCACAGGAACCAGCGCCGCGCACCGGCTGCGGCACGGCCGCTGCGAGCCGGCGGCCGACGCATCACAAGACGCGATGCTCCAGCGCGGGCAACTGCGAGCGCAGCTGCGCCAGCCGCGTTTTGTCAAGGTCCGCGATGTCGAACCCGATGCCTTGCGCGCGCTCGCTGACAACGACGCCCCACGGATCGACCAGCATCGAGTGGCCCCAGGTACGGCGTCCGTTTTCGTGCAGGCCGCCCTGCGCCGGCGCCGCCACGTAAGCCAGGTTTTCGATCGCGCGCGCGCGCAGCAGTACTTCCCAGTGCGCCATGCCGGTGGTGTGGGTGAACGCACTGGGCACCAGTAACAGTTCGACGCCGGCGGCCGCGTACGCGCGGTAGATTTCCGGAAACCGCAGGTCATAACAAATGCTCAGGCCGATCTTCCATTGCTGGCCGTCCCGCGATGGCAATTCGAAAGTGGCCGGTGCGTTGCCCGGCAGCAGCACGCGCGACTCGTCGTAGCGCTCGCGGCCATTGTCGAAGCGGAACAGGTGCATCTTGTCGTAGCGCCCGACACAGCTGCCGGCCGGCGAAAATACCAGCGCGCTGTTGAAGACCCTGCGCCCGAGCGGGGCGGACACGCCGTCGCGCTCGACATTCGGTGGCAAGTCTAGCGCGGCCGGCAGCGGCGACGCATCGTCACTGCGGATCGGCAGCGTGCCGCCCACAATCCACAAGCCGAGCGAACGCGCCGTGTCGGCGAGGAACTGCTGTATCGGCCCGGCGCCAAACACCTCCTGTACCGCCAGCTTGTCGGTCTCGCGGTGGCCAAGCAGGCAAAAATACTCCGGCAGCACGGCCAGTTCCGCACCCGCGTGCGCGGCCTGTGTCAATAACTCCCGCGCGGTGGCCAGGTTCGCCGCCACCGAGGTGCCGGACACCATTTGTACCGTTGCCAATTTCATTGCACCTCCGCGGCCTTGCGTTCGGCCGACGCACCGGGATTTTGCGCCGTGGCTCCAGTCGGTCCAGACCGGCGGTCGACCCGCACGATCCTGGGATCGACCCAGCTGCCGTCGACGTGGAATTCCTGGGTCGCGGCCTCCATCAGCGGACGGCGCAGGAACAGTTGCGCCAGGAACGAGCCGAGCCCGATCGCCGGGTTGATCACGGTGGCGATCAGCGATGCCGTGCCGGCGTTGATTTCAGGCACCACGACCACCCGGATATCCTGCGTTTCGCGCGACAGGTCGGCTTTGCCGTCCATCAACACGGCCGCGTTGATCCCCTTCATCTGCAGATTGTTCGAGCTGGCGATGCCGCGCTCGATCCTGACGTCACCACGAAAGAAGTCAAAGGCGAAACCCTCCGTGAACACGTCGCGAAAATCCAGGATCAGCCGCCTGGGCAAAGACTGCAGGCTCAACACGCCGAGCAGCTTGGCCAGGCCCGGATCGGCCTTGAGGAACTGGCCGTTCTCGACATTGATGCTGAACGCGCCCCCGAGCGAAGGATAGTCCAGCGCCAGCGGCGAGCCGACCCATGCCACCTGTCCCTCCATCACGCCCTTGCCGCGCCGAACCACGTCCCGCATGCCGAAACGGGTCAGCAGGTCGCCCGAATCGTTGATGTCGAGCCGGAAGTTCATGACCGTGCGCCTGGGCTCGCGCGAGTTGCCGGATGCGGGCGCACCAGATGCCGATGGACCCTTGGCATCAAGCGCGGCCCAGTTCCCGTTGGCCCGGAACACCGCCTCGGGCGTGATGACGTCGAACTTGTTCAGGCGCCACTCCCGTACCCCGCCGTCGCGCGGCGCGATCGCCCGATTGACCGCCTCGATCTCGATCCGGCCCAGCTTCTTGCCCCGGAGCTCCAGGTCGCCGACGACGATGTCGAGCGCCGGAATGCTGGCCGGCTGATCGTCGAGCAGCGCCTCCACCTCGACCGCCGCCGCTTGCGCCAGCGTCAACCGGGACAGGCGCGCAAACACACGGCCCGCGCCCGACCCGGTGGACTGCGCGTATTCGACATAACCGTCAAGCTCGTCGGCATCGAGGTTGGCGCGCCAGACCGTCCCGTCCCTGGAGCCTCCTATCACCAGGTTGTGCAATTTGCGCCCGCCCGCCTTGATTTCGCGCGCTCGCACGGCCATGCTGCTGGGCAGATACGCGCGTGCCGCGTTGTTGCCATTGCCCGCTGCCCCCGCAACCGGATCGAGTCCGGACAGACCCGTTCCCCAAGCCTGGGACAGGACCACACCCCAGGCGTCGAAGTCGACGCTGGCCATGTTGATGTTGGCGACCACGCCTTCCTGCGGCAGGGGCGCCGACTCGTCCACCGCCAGTCCGACGGCGATCGCGCCGCGCAACACGCGCGGCTCGGCACCTGACAGGTCGCGCACATAACTGACCGAACCCACGCGCCCCAGATCCACCACCAACTGGTCCTGCAGCCTCACCCGAGCGCCTGGCGGGGCGATGAGCGAGTCGCGCAGCAGGGCCGACTCCAGCCGCAGCGGCAACACGGCGTCGGCGCTCTTGTTCAACGGCGCGGGCAGGTTCAGCGCCAGGCCCGCCAGATTGCTCGACACGGCGATCTCCGGCACGCCGGCCCGTAGCGCGAAGG
>JANMYG010000323.1:0-7249 GCA_031381865.1 Betaproteobacteria bacterium
GCCAAGGGCCAATCGCTGAAAGCCGCCGTGCTCGACTACCACCGCCGCGCCGACGGCCGCGCACACATCGACTACGCGTTCCACCTGATCGTGAGCGACCCGACCCCCGAGGTGCTGCAGGTCGAGCTGCCGGCGCTGATCCGCGAAGGTTACAGCTCGTTCAAGATCTACATGACCTACGACGACCTGAAGCTCGACGACGGCCAGATCCTCGACGTGCTCGAAGTCGCGCGGCAGCACGGCGCGATGGCGATGGTGCATGCCGAAAACGCCGACTGCATCGAGTGGCTGACCAGACGGCTCGAAGCGGCCGGGCGCACCGCGCCGCGTTTCCATGCGTTGTCGCGCCCGATGCTGGTCGAGCGCGAGGCGACCCACCGGGCGATCGCGCTGGCGCAGCTGGTCGACGTGCCGATCCTGATCGTGCACGTCTCGGGCCGCGAGGCGGTGCAGCAGATCCGCTGGGCGCGCGGCCACGGCCTCAACGTGTTCGCCGAGACCTGTCCGCAGTACCTTTTCCTCACGGCAGCCGACCTGGGCGAAGACGACAGTTACCAGGGCGCGCGCTGCGTGTGCAGCCCGCCGCCACGCGACAAGGGCAACCAGCAGGTGATCTGGGACGGAATCCGCGACGGCCTGTTCACGGTGTTTTCGAGCGACCACGCGCCGTTTCGCTACGACGCGCCCGAAGGCAAGAAACCGGGCGGGCTCGAAGTGCCGTTTCGCCACATACCGAACGGCATCCCGGGCCTGGAAACACGCATGGCATTGCTTTATTCCGAGGGCGTGCTGGGCGGGCGCATCACGGCCAGCCGCTTCGTCGAACTGACCGCCACCAATCCGGCCAAGGCCTACGGACTGCATCCGCGCAAGGGCACGATCGCGGTCGGCAGCGACGCCGACCTGGTGTTGTGGGACCAGCGCGACCTGGTGCTATCCAACCGCAGCCTGCACCATGCGGTGGATTACACGCCCTACGAGGGCATGGCATTACGCGCCTGGCCGGGCCTGACCTTGTGCCGCGGCGAGGTGGTGTGGGACGGCGCCGCCTTCCACGGGCAGGCCGGACGCGGGCAGTTCCTGCGCTGCGGCCGGCCGACGCTGCTGCCACAACGCGCCTAATGGGCATGCGCCGTTCGCCACTCGCCACTCGCCACTCGCCACTCGCCACTCGCCATTCGCCATTCGCCACTCGCCATTCGCCATTCGCCATTCGCCATTCGCCATTCGCCGTTCACGATTGACCTATCGCGCATGGCCATTCACCGTTAACCATCTGCCATTCACAGGAGGCACCGTGCGCCTGCTCATCATCAATCCCAACATCTCTGGCAGCGTGACCGACCTGATCGAGGCCGAGGCCCGGCGCAGCGCATCGGCTGGCACCGGCATAACGATGCAGACCGCGGCGTTCGGCGTGGCCTATATCGAGACCCGTTTCGAAGCCCTGATCGGCGCCTACGCCACCGCGCAACTCGCGGCCGAACACCATGCCGGGCACGACGCGGTGGTGATCGCCGCGTTCGGCGACCCGGGGCTGGGTGGCCTGCGCGAGGTGCTGCCGGTGCCGGTGCTCGGGCTCACCGAATCGGCGCGGGCCAGCGCCTGCCTGCTCGGCAACCGGTTTTCGATCATCGCCATTTCGCAACGCATCCAGGCCTGGTACCGCGAAGTCGTGCATGCCAACGGGCTGGGCGCGCGCCTGGCCAGCATCCGCGCGCTGGACCGACCGTTGTCGGGCATCGGCAACGTACAAACCGAACATGCCGAGCCACTGCGCGCGCTGTGCGAGCGGGCGGTGCAGGAGGACGGGGCCGAAGTGATCATCCTGGCCGGGGCACCATTGGCCGGGCTGGCGCGCGCCCTGCGCGGCCAGTTGCCGGTGCCGGTGGTCGATGGCGTATCGAGCGCCGTGCGGCACGCCGAAACACTGGTGGCGCTGGCCCCCGGCAAGGCCGTGCGCGGCAGTTTTTCGGCCCCGCCGGTCAAGCCCAACCAGGGCCTGCCGGAGGCGATGCGCCGCCTGCTGGCGGGATGAACCGGGTCGATCGGCGCGGCGTGGGCCCGGGCAGGCCTCAGAAGCGCGCGCTCAGGCTGACGTGGAACTTGTTGTCGCCCGTGCGCGGGATCACGGTGTTGCCGGCGTTGGCCAGCACACTGCCCGATACGATGCGGCCCCACTCGGCCGACACGGCGAGCGAGCCGGCCGTGTAACGCAGGCCGAGCCCGGCGCTGGCCAGCTTGTCGTGGGACGGCTTGGTGGTGCCGTTGGGGCTGTTGTTGCCGAGCCAGCCGGCGTCCACAAAACCGAGCAACCGCAGGCCCGGCTGCAACTCTGGCGTGGTGATTTCCAGGGTGGCCAGCAGACCGCGGTCGCCTGATATCGGCCGCTCGCCGGTGCCGCGCACACTGGAGGCGCCACCGAGCCCGAACTGCTCGCCCGAGATCAAGGCGTCGGTGCTGTACTGCAGCTGGCCACGCACGCTCCACAACCAGCCGCTGGCGAAGCTCGACAGGTAATTCGCGCCGGCGTGCAGCACCTTGAAGCGCGTGCTGCTGATACGCGTGTCCTCGCTCCGGTAGGCGGCCAGGCTGTTGCCGCTGCCGCCGCCCAGATTGACGGCCAGGTCGGTGTTGTAGCCCCAGGATGCCGCGTCGGACTCGACGCGCGCGTTGTAGCCCAGCGTGAGCGGGCGGCTGCGCCGCACCGCCTGGCCCGGCACCGGCACGCCCGAGATCTCAGTGACGTCGAAGCGTTTGTCGTCCAGCCCGAGCGTGACGAAGCTGCGGTAACCACCGTCCGCCGGCAGGTAGTGGCTGTAGTTCACGCCCATGGTCTGGCCCGCACCGGTGCTCTTGAGCGCGCCGAAATCGCCCACCACGGTGGACCGGGTGTAACTGGCTCCCAGCACGCCGCCGGCGCGGTACAGCGGAACGCGGTAGTTGAAACCGAGTTGCTGCACGTCGCTGGTGCGTGTTATCGAAGTCGTGTAGGCGCCGGTGAACTGGTGGTCGAGGTTCAGCACGTTGGAGTGGCTGCCCGAGAAGGTCAGGCGGTCGTTGCCGGTGCTCCTGGAGCCGGTGTTCGCCAGGCTGACCGCGAAGTTCCACGGCTTCGCCTCGGTGACCACGATGCGCGCGTCGATGTGGTCCGCCTCTTCGGCCTCCTTGAGCGCGACCTGCACCTGCTTGCCCTGGCTCTCGTTGGCGATCGTGGTCTGCACCGCGAGCGTCTTGAAATTGGGCGCCTCGCCCTCGCGCAACTCGGGCAGGCTGGCGCGGATGTTGGCCGCGTCGTAACGCTGCAGGCCCTCGATCGTGACCTTGCCGATCGCGAACTTCACGATCTTCAGGCGCACCGTGTCGCCCACGTCCTGCGGTGGCAGCACCACGCGGTGCAAGGCGAAGCCACGCTCCTTGAGTGCCGCCTCGAGCGCCGCCGTGGCGGCTTGCAGCGTGTCGATCGATGCGTTGGCGCGCAGGAACGGCGCCAGCACGCGCGAGGTCTCGCCCTCGGGCAGCGGATTCTCGCCGCTGATGTCGAAGCCGCGGATCGCGAACACCGGCTTGGCTGGCGTCGTCATGGTCGTCTGGGCCGGCGCCCCAAGGTGCCAGGCGCCAAGCGCCAACGCCAGGGCGGCCCGGCGCCATGCGGCAGCGGCGCCGCCGGAACGATGGCCGGCAGAGGCGCCGCCGGGACGATGGCAGGCAGTGGATGGCTCGGTTGTGTGGAACATGGTTGCGCGTTTTTCTATCGACACTGGTTGGCCGGACGGTTGACCGTCTCGTTGAGGACGCTTTGCAGCATCGGGTTGGTGCTGTCGGGCCTGAGCGTGCGATCGAACTCCAGGAACAGCGGCATCACCAGCGGGCGTACGGTGCGCCCGCTGTCGGCCGCAAAACCGGTTTCGCCCTTGCCCAGATGCAGCGTCTCGCTGGCCGTGGTGACCTCGATATGGCCGTCGCGCACGAACACGTACACGCCTTCCTCGCCCTCGGCCAGCGCGGCACTCGAAAACAGCTGCTTGGTGTCGACGCTGATGCCGTCCGGGCGCGGCAGGTTCTCCAGGATCGGCGCTGTCAGCGCGCGCATTCCGGTCGGGCTGACGAACAGCCCCTGCCCCGCGCTGAGCACCTGCAGCGCGCTCAACCCGGTGCCCTGGCTGGGGCCGGAAGGCGTCACCTCGATCGTACCGAGCCAGGTGAAGAAGCTGCAACTCTCGCCGCACTCCATGTCCAGGCCGGTGCCACGCACACCGATGGTCGCGGTGGCAGTGGTGAACGCGACGTTGCGGTTGTTGGCGCGCGCAATCAGCCCGGTGAGCACACGCGCCGAACCGCGCAGCAGCGAAACCAGGAACTTGCCGTCGGTCGGATTCTTGTCGTCGTACACGAAGCTGTCGACCTTGAAACGCGTAGTCGCGCCCAGCGTCAGCCGGCTGTCGTCGCGAAACGCCAGCACGCCCCTGGCGGTGCTGCCGGTCTCCACCGTCTCGCCAGGGTAGATGGCGGCGCCGTCGACCAGCCGGCGACGTTGGCCGGCGCCGTCCACGGCCATGATCTCGCCCTGCGTCGACACCAGCTTGGCGCTCGCCTGCACGGTGTTGGCGTGCGGCTGCTCCTGCACGCGGGCCGACTCGGCACTGCAGTCGCGTTGGCAGATGCGCGCGTCGAAGTCGGTGCCGCGGATACCGATGGTGGCGGTCTTGGTCTGCAGCCGCGCGGCGTCGGGCGCGTTCTTGGCGATCAGCCCGGTGATGGCGCGCAGGCCGCCGGTGAAGAGTTGCAGCACCATGCTGTTGCTTGGGGCGCCCTCCTTGAATTGGTACTGCTGCACCACCATGTCGGTACCGGGGCGCAAGGTCATGCGCGTGCCGTCCTGCATGCGGATGATGGCCGACGAGCCGGCAGAAGTGCTCAAGGTATCGCCCTCCCTGAACTCCAGCCCCTTGCCCAGGATGCGCGGACCCTGACCCGGCGTCTGCGCGTAACCCACGCCTCGGGCAAATTCGACTTCGCCCACCGCAGGCACGGTCTGGCCAGAGGCGGTGGGCACCAAGCCAGGCAACGCCGCGAGCAACAGCGCAGCACCCAGAGCGCCGCCAACCAACCGGGCGCATGCGTCAAACTTCATGGACGGCATATTTCCCCTTCGGTGACAAGCGCGTCGACGGCCTTGCGTTTCCGGCTGCCGTCCGGATTGGTTTCAAACGATTCACCCTGCTGCTCGGCCACCGCTGCCTCGAACAGTTCGAGGAAGGTGACCAGCACATCCGGCTGCACTGCCGTCGAAAGCAGCCCGGTGGGGGGTGGCGGCACAACGACCCCGCCAGCGCGGTAGATGACCGACGACCCGTTGCTGGTGGCCACGGGGCCGTACACCGCCATGCTGATGCCGGCATCGGCGGTCACGCCGTTGCGTCCGAGCACGGTGCTGTTCTGGGCCAGCGTGTTGCCGGCGTTCAACACCACCGTGTTGCCGGCTATCACGGGGCCATCGAGCGTGAGGTTGCCACTGCTGATGTTGCCGGCGATCAAGGTCACGTCGCCACTGGCCGTAACGCCCCCGGCGCCAATATCAAGAGGACTGTTGGCAGTGATGCTGACGTTGCCCGCCGAAGCCACGATCGCAGCGACCGTGGTGATGGCGCCGGTGTTGGTGACGTCGATGTTGCCTGCGTTGTTGTTCAGGCCGGCCAACACCAGCGCGCCGGTGTTGACCAATGCGATGGCGCCGCTGCCCTGGTTTTGCGCCACCCAGGTGCCGATCTGGTTGCCTGCGGCCGTGAGGTTGGTGCCCGACATCGATGTGGTGACCAGCGCGCCGGCCACCAGCGGCCCGGTCTGGCCGATGGCGCCGGCGGGTGCCGCCAGGCTGACGGAGGGCGCCGACAGGTTGGCAAACACCAGGTTGCCGCCGGCCTGGTTGATCGCGATGCTGCCCAGCGCCACACTGCCGCCGGTCTGGACGAAACTGCCCGTCACGGTCATGCTGCCGGCGCCGGTGACCGCGCCACCACTCTGGTCGTAGCTGGGGGTCGAGAGGCTGGTGCCGATCTGCAGCGTGCCGCCGGTGACGCTGACCGGGCGCTGGCTGCTCAGGTTCTGCAGGCTGGTGGTGCCTGCGAGGGCATCGAAGACGACGCTGCCAAGGCCAGCCGGGATCGCGACCGACAACACGTTGCCGGTGGTGGGCACGACATCCCAGTTGGCGGAGTCCGACCACAACGCGCCGGGGGTAGTGCCGGTCCAGTTGGAAACGGCCCGCGCGGTGATGGTGCCGACTCCGGTGGCGGTGGTCGCCGCGGCGGCCAGCGTGTAGTTGCCGACGTCCGTTCCGCCCAGCACGATGCCTGAGATGGTGATTGGCTTGAGGGTACCCGCGTCGATTGCATTGGGGCCGGTGAAGAGGCCGCTGCCGCTGGCCACCGTGAGGTTGTCGCCGACGAGCTTGCCGGCGAAAGTGGCGCCGGTCGTTAGCGCCGTCGCACTGGCCGTGCCGTCGTACTCCTTGCTGGCCGTGATGCCGTTCACCGCGGTGATGGTGGCGGCGACGATCGTTCCCACCGCACCGCTCAGGGTGCCTACGTTGGGGTAACCGAAAACCCGGATCGTGCTGTCGGTGCCGTCGACGGCGCTGACCGTGACACCCGTGACCGTCACGATCTTGTTCGGCCCGCCGGCGTTGCGCGTGTCGTAGGTACCGGCCACCGGGTTGTTGAGCGTCAACACATCGCCGGGCAATCCGGACACCAAGTAGTTCGCGCCTGTCAGCGTGGCAGTGTCGAGCCGGTCGTAGGGCTTGCTGACGGGGCCGGTCAACGAGGCCGTCGCGGTGGGCGTGAGGCCCATGATGAAACCGTTGCCGGCTCCGAGCACAGGGTCGCCGAATACCGCGCCGTATTGCCTGAACCGATGGGCCAGGCCGCCCCGCGTATCGAAGGCCGGGTCGTTGGAATACACCAGCCAGCGCCCGCCACCGGTAAGGTTCAGCGCCCCGGACCCGATCGGGTTGATGACGCCGTTGCCGGCACCACTGCCGACCACCAGTTCGATCGCGTTGCCCGGGCCCGTGGCCGTGACGGTACCGCCCAGGGTGATCGAACCACCGGCCGACAGGAACAGGTCCTGAACATTCGAGTTGCCCAGGGTGACTGCGTTCGCGTCGGTCAGCGTGACCGCGCCGCCCGTGGCACCGATCTGATTGAAGTTGTTGCCGGCCCCGGCCAGGAACACCGTGCCACCCACC
>JANMYG010000875.1:0-1831 GCA_031381865.1 Betaproteobacteria bacterium
GCGCCCCCACGACACTGCCATCGGCGCCAGGGCATGCGGACGAAAACGGCCATAACCATTGACCGTGGGCGTACAGAAGACAGCCATGCCAGCAGCGTGCGCGAGTAATCCGGCGAGGTAGTTTTCGCCGGTCGCCGACAACACGAATTGCGCGTCGGCGCTGGACGCGCCCGGCGCCGCTGCGTCGCGCGTGAAGGCGTTGTGCCCGCTGTTCAGGTCCAGCAGCGACTGGTGCAGGTGCCAGCCGCTGGACATGATGTTGGGAAATGGCGGGCGGCACATGAAGGTGGCGTGGTAGCCGGCGCGGCGCAGGGCCTGCGTGACGCCGTTGCGAAACAGCACCATGTTGTCGGCCGCGGTCATGGCGTCGGTCGCTTCAAACACGGCTTCCACCTGGCTGGGCCCGAGTTCTATCTCGAGCGACAGCAGTGGCAGCCCGAGCGCCAGCGCGGTGCGCTGCACGATGCGCAGCGGCTCGTCGGCCATGTCGGCCCAACCCTCGTTGAGCAGGTTGTAGCCAGGGTGGATCATCGAGACCCTGGGCGGCAGGCCGGGCCAGGCCGCCAATTCGGGGTCCAGCGGCGCGCTGATCAGTTCACCCTGCGCGGCTTCGATGCGGTAGATGTGGAACTCGACTTCCAGCCCGCAGCGCATGCTGTAACCCGCATCAGCGAGCCTCGACAGTGCTTGCTGCAGCACCCGGCGGGTGTCGAGGTGCACCGGGGTGCCATCCTGAAACCATGGCTGGCACAACAACCAACCGGTATGGGCGGCCCACGGCAACTCGCGGTAGGTGTGCGGGTCGGCCAGCAACACCAGGTTGGCAGCGCATGCGAATCCGGGCGGGGCAGCCTGGTCGCCCGGCTCGAAGACCTTGTAGGCCGTGTGATCGGACGTGTCCTTGAGCAGCAAGGTGCCGACCATGCCTACGCCCTCCGTCATGGCCCGTGCGGCGGCGCTGGCCACCAGCGTCTTGCCGCGCAACACACCGTGCTGGTCGCACCAGGCGAAGCGCACCAGTTCCACGCCGCTGGCCGCAATTCTCTGCGCCAGTTGCTCGATAGCCGCGGCCCTCGCTTGGTCCTGTATGCCGCAACGCTCGGCGAATGACCTCATGTCGGGTCCGGCGCCGCTGCGGCTCGCCATGGCGCCGCCGCGCGTTTGGTCGCAGCGGCCTCGCGCCAGAAGCGCTCCCAGTCGTCCGCCGCCGCGATGCCGTCCACGGTGTCGGGCCCGCTCAGGCTAGCCGCCAGGGCCGGATCGCCCAGCCCCGGCGCGGTCTGGCCGGCTTGCACGGCCTGGATGGCCTGCGCGAGCATGCGCCGGTTGGCGATGATCACCCGGTCGGTCGTGCCCAGGTGTTCACGCGTGCGGTTGGCAATCGCACCCATGCTTTCGACCGCCCATTGGTCGTGGATATTGATGTCGTCCTCGCCCATGCCCAGGTAGGTGCGGCGGCGCTGGTCTTCGGCGTCGAAGCCCCAGTGGTTGTGCCGGCCGGACTTGGGCAGGTAGTCGGGCAGGGTGACGGCGTCCAGCCGCGGGCGACGCATCGCCTCCTTGTCCACGGGCTCGGCGAAACTGGTGAAGAACGAATACCAGTAGGTGTGGGTGTCGTCCACCGGCACGTGCATCTGGGTGATCGTCATCGTCTCCGACAACGGGATCACGAAGCTCTGTGGAAATACCGACTGCGTCACGCGTACATGGGTGAGCTGCTCTGTCATGGGCCGCAGCGCGGTTAGTTGCATGCCCCAGGGTTTGGTTTCAAAACTGATTTCGGGTTGGGCAAACTCCCGCATGATGCGTGTCATGGGCCACTGCTGGCCAT
>JANMYG010000025.1:0-4260 GCA_031381865.1 Betaproteobacteria bacterium
CTCGCACATCGGCCGCCCCGGCCACAAACACATGGCGGGGGCCATGTTCGGCGAACTGCGCACACGCCATCCGGCGCTGAAAACCGTGCTGGCCTGGGGCGAGGAAGAGGTGGCAGGTGTGGTGCCTCTCGGCAACACGCCGGCGCCGCCGTTGACGGCGCAGCAGCGCCGCCGCGTGGCGCAGGCCGGGCAGGACGCCGCCATCAGCGCCAACGACGTGGTGACGATCTGCTGGACCTCGGGCACCGAGGCCGCGCCCAAGGGTGTGCCGCGCAGCCACAACGAGTGGCTCGTGATCCCGCCCAGCATCATCGAGGCGGCGTTGCTGCAGCCCCACGCGCGCCTGCTCAACCCGTTTCCACTGGTCAACATGTCGGGCTTCTCCACCGCCTTCGCCACCTGGCTGGTGCTGGGAGGCACCGTGGTGCAGCACCATCCGTTCGACCTGCCGGTGTTCCTGCAGCAGTTGCGCGAGGAGCGCATCGACTACACCGTGGCGCCGCCGACGATCCTGAACATGCTGCTGCAGCGCGAGGCCCTGCTCGAAGGCATCGACTTCAAGCGCCTGTCGCGCATTGGCTCGGGCTCGGCGCCGCTGGCCGAGTGGATGGTGTGCGGCTTTGCGCAGAAGTACGGCGTGCAGATCGTCAACTACTTCGGCTCCAACGAGGGCGCGGCGCTGGCCGGCAGCGATATCGACATCCCCGACCCGGCGCTGCGCGCGCAGTTCTTCCCGCGCGCCGGCGTAGCGGGCCAGGAGTGGCGCATTTCCACCACGCGCAAGGTCCGCACCCGGCTGGTCGATCCAGACACGGGCCAGGACATCACCCGGGTCGGCCAGCCGGGCGAACTGCGCTTCGCCGGCCCGACGGTGTTCAGCGGTTATTACCGCGCCCCGGAAATGAGCGCGCGCGCCTTCGACGAGCACGGCTTCTACCGCACCGGCGACCTGTTCGAGATCGCTGGCGATGCGCTGCAGTACTACCGCTTCGTGGGCCGCTCCAAGGACCTCGTGATCCGCGGCGGCATGAACATCTCGAGCGAGGAAATCGAAGGCCTGCTGTCGGCCTGCCCGGGCGTGCGCGAGGTGGCGGTGGTGGGTGTGCCCGACGCGGTGATGGGCGAGAAACTGTGCGCCTGCGTGGTGGCGGCCGAAGGGCATGTGCCACGCCTGCAGGAGCTCGTCGACTACCTGCGCCACGAGCAGCACGTCGCCGCCTTCAAGCTGCCGGAATACCTGCTGCCGCTCGCGGCGCTGCCGCGCAACCCGGTCGGCAAGATCCTCAAGCGCGACCTGCGCCTGCAGGCACGCGCGCTGGCGCCGGGGGAAACATGAAACACCCCCGTTACGGCTCACTTCGTGTAGCCGTCTCCGTGCCACTGCCAGAGGCAGCGGCTCTTCGGGACCGTCCAGACCTGCGCCAGCAGGTCTTGAGCCGCGGCCCTCAGCCCCTTGCAGGGGGCCGAAGCCCGCGGCTCCAATCCGACCTGCGTCGGCTTGGACGGGCTGAGGAATTGCCGCGTCTCGCGGCCATGCGGCCTGCAAGGCACACCAGTGCCCCGGCAAAGCCGGTTGCACGGTGTCCTGGAAGGGTGCTCGCGTTGCATCCGTTGTGGGCTAGACGAAGCATGGTGGAGCAACCGGCATGACACCCGCCGTGCTGCTGCTGATCCCCGGCATGTTCAACGACGCCAGCATCTGGGGCCCGATGCAGGAGGCGCTGCGCGCGCATGCCGGCGCCCCCGAGGTGCGCATCGCCGACGTGTCGACCCAGGACTCGATCGCCGTCATGGCCAAGGACGCCTGGCGCCTGATGTCCGACCTGCCGGCGGACGCACCGCTGGTGGTCTGCGGATTTTCCATGGGCGGTTACGTCGCCATCGAGCTGCTGGCCGCGCACCCGGGCCGCGTGTCGGCGCTGGCGCTGGTGGACAGCGCCGCCAGTGTGGAGACGCCGGAATCCACGCTGGTGCGCGAGAAGACCATCGCCGCGCTGGAGCGCAATTTCGAGCGCACGGTCGAAGGCATCATCCCGTTCAGCCTGCACCCAGACAGCCTGTCGAACACCGCGCTGGTCGATGGCATGCGCCGCATGATGCACGCAGTGGGTGCGCCGACCGCGATCCGCCAGACCCGCGCCATCATCGCGCGCTCGGACCACCGGGCGCTGCTGGCGCAAACCGGCGTGCCGACGCTGATCGTCTGCGGGCGCGAGGACCGGGTCACCCCACCAGCGGCCTCCGAAGAGCTGCAGCGGTTGTTGCCGCATGCGCAACTGCACTGGATCGAGAACGCCGGCCACCAGACCCCGCTGGAGCAACCCGCGCAGCTGGCGCAACTGCTGATGGCGCTGGCGCGCGCGGCGACGCAAGCACCATGACCACGCCCTTGCGCCCCTGCCCGTTCGCGCTGCGCCTGCCGGTGTTCGCGGCGCCGATGTTCCTGATCTCCGGGCCGGACCTGGTGCTGGAGGCATGCCGGGCCGGCATCATCGGCGCCTTTCCCACGCCCAACGCGCGCCCGATTGCGCAGCTCGACGCGTGGATGAAACAGATCACCGAAGGCCTGGCGCGCTCGCGCGACATGGAGCCGGACAACGTGATCGGGCCCTGGTGCGCCAACCTCGTGACCCATTCCTCCAATAGCCGCCTGGCAGAAGACCTGGCGCTGGTGGCCAAGTACAAACCCCCCGTGGTCGTGACCGCGCTGGGCAGCCCGCGCCCCGCGATCGATCTGGTGCACGCTTATGGCGGGCTGGTGTTCGCCGACGTGATCGGCATCGCGCTGGCGAAGAAGGCGGTCGCCGCCGGCGCCGACGGCCTGGCCTGCGTCTCGGCCGGGGCCGGCGGGCACACCGGTTTCCTGTCGCCGTTTGCCTTTGTCAGCGCGGTGCGCGAGTTCTTCGACGGGTACGTGGTGGTGGGCGGCGGCATCAGCGACGGCTGGGGCGTGGCCGGGGCGGTGGCCTGCGGCGCAGACTTCGTCTACATGGGCACCCGCTTCATTCCCACCACCGAGAGCCTGGCCGCGCCCGGCTACAAGCAGATGCTGGTCGACAGCACGGTCGACGACCTGGTCGTGAGCACCGGCGTCACCGGCACCGCCGCCAGCTGGCTCAAGCCGTCGTTGCGCGCCAACGGCATGGACCCCGACAACATGCCGCTGGCGCCCGGCCGGCAGTACGACAGCAACCAGTCCTTCGCAGGCAAGAAGTGGATGGACGTCTGGGCCGCCGGCCAGGGCCTGGGAACCATCAAGGCGGTGGAGCCGGTGGCGACCGTCGTCGACCGGCTGGC
Source organism: Betaproteobacteria bacterium (assembly GCA_031381865.1). Lineage (GTDB taxonomy): Bacteria > Pseudomonadota > Gammaproteobacteria > Burkholderiales > Burkholderiaceae_C > CAISIP01. The sequence continues at coordinate 3,298 of JANMYG010000025.1, forward strand.
ACAAGAATATGCGCTGGCCGCGGAGCGCTTGCGCCAATTGCCCTACCCTGCCCATGTTCCCGACCAAAGGAGAGCGTCATGACCGAACCGGTATTTGTATTGGGTGGCTTCCAGACCGACTTCGCCAAAGTCTGGTCGCGCCAGGGGCAGGACATCTCGGACATGACGCGCGACGCCACGCTCGGCGCGCTGGCGGCGTGTTCGCTCGACGCCGCCGCGATCGACAGCATCCACGTCGGCAATGCCTTCGGCGAACTGCAGCGCCAGCAGGCGCACCTGGGCGCGATGGTGGCGCAGGTGGTGCCCGCGTTGTGGGGCGTGCCCGCGATGCGGCACGAGGGCGCCTGCGCCTCGTCATCACTCGCGGTGCTGAGCGCGATGGCCGAGATCGAGGCCGGACGCTACGACTGCGTGCTGGTGCTCGGGGTCGAGGAATTCAAGAACCTGCCCGGCGACACGGCCTCGCAGAACCAGAACGCGGCCGCCTGGCAGGGCCACGAGGACATCGACTGCAAGTTCATGTGGCCGGCCGCGTTCGGCCTGCTGGCGCAGGAATACGAGCGCCGCTACGGGCTCGACCGCCGGTACCTCAACCGGATCGCCGAACTCAACTACGCCAACGCCAGGCACAACCCGCTGGCGCAGACCCGAAAGTGGAAATTCGACCCGCTGAGCTTCACCGACGACGACGAAGCCAACCCGCTGATCGAGCCGGGCACGCGGCGCCAGGACTGCGGCCAGATCACCGACGGGGCCTGCGCGGTGGTGCTGGCGTCGGCGCAGTTCGCGCAGCGGCATGCGCAGAGGCTGGGCACGCCGGTGCAGGCGCTGGCGCGCATCGCGGGCTGGGGCCACCGCAATGGCGGCCTCAGGCTCAAGGACAAGTTCGAGCGCAGCCGCGACGCGGCCTATGTGTTCCCGCATGTGCGCCAGACCATCGAGGACGCCTGGCGGCGCGCCGGC
>JANMYG010000038.1:0-2597 GCA_031381865.1 Betaproteobacteria bacterium
CCTTCGACAGGCTCCCTTCGACAGGCTCCCTTCGACAGGCTCCCTTCGACAGGCTCAGGGCGAACGGACATTGACTTGTCATCAAATTGGGAAAGATCAATAATCTCCGGGGTTCCAGTTCACCACATGGTCCATCACCCGCATGGGCCGACGCGGAGGAAGAATGATGCAGCCCCATGGCGCCCACCCACAGGAACAACGCGCGTCGAAACGCGTTCATGCGGCAGTCGCCCTGGCGGCCGGCCTGTTTGCCGGCGCGGCCAGCGCGGAAGCACCGGCCTGCGACGCGTCGCTGTTGCCGATGCTGTCGGTGCCGGTCAACACCACGTTGTCGGCCGCCGCGCTGAAGACCACCGCCGGTGTCGAGTACTGCGAGGTGCGCGGCACCATCGGGCCGGCGCCGAGCAGGATCGCGTTCGCGGTCGGCCTGCCCACCAGTACTTGGAACGGCCGCTTCCTGATGGGCGGCGACGGCGGTTTCGACGGCACGGTGGCGCTGCCGCTGAACCGCGTCGCGCAGGGTTATGCGGCAGCCAACAGCGACTCCGGCCACACCGCACCGCCGACCAACGACGCGAGCTGGGCCTTCAACAACCGCGTGGCCGAGATCGATTACGGCCACCGCGCGGCCGAACAGACCACGCGCACGGCCAAACGCATCGTGCAGTCGTATTACCGCAACCGCATCGCCTACTCCTATTTCGAGGGCTGCTCCACCGGCGGGCGCCAGGCGCTGATGGCGGCGCAACGCGACCCGGAGGCGTTCGACGGCATCGTCGGTGGCGCGCCGGCCCACAACCTGACCGGCCTCGCGGTCGAGCAGAACTGGAGCCTGCGCCAATTCCTGCCCGACGCGGGCAAGGCCGGCGCGGGCACCATCACGCCGGCCCAGGCGCGCGCCCTGAATGCGGCGGTGCTGGACAAATGCGACGCGCTCGACGGCGTCAAGGACGGCCTGGTATCGAATCCCCTGGCATGCACGTTCAAGGCCGCCGAGCGGGCATGCTCCAGTGGCGCCGATCCGGCCACCTGCCTTACGGATGCGCAGGTGAGCGCGGTGCAGAACGTCTACGACGGTCCGCGCACTTCGTGGGGCCAGTCGCTGTACCCGGGCAAGCCACTCGGGTCGGAAGCCGGTTGGCCGGTCTGGCTGCTGCCGCCGCTCAACTTCCAGGGCGGGTTCACGTTCAGCTTCATGAACTACCTGTTCTTCCCCAACGACCCGGGGCCGGCGCCGGGCTACAACTGGTTCGATTTCAATTTCGACACCGACCCGCCCCAGGGGCGCGTCATGGCGCGTATTCTGGACGCCGTCGATCCGGACCTGTCGGAGTTTCGCAAACACGGCGGCAAGTTCATCCTCTACCACGGCTGGGGCGACGGGCTGATCACGGCCAAGCGCACGGTCCAGTACTACGAGGCCGTGCGCGAGCAGGACCACTCGCGGCGCAAGACCGAGAACACCATCCGGCTGTTCCTCGCGCCCGGAATGGACCACTGCGGGGCCATCGGCGGCGGGCTGAAGGACTGGGACCGGCTGGCGCCCCTGGTGGCATGGGTCGAGCAGGGCAAGGCGCCCGAGCGCATCGTGGCGTCCCAGACGCTGCCCGACAAGAGCGTGCGCACGCGGCCGTTGTGCCCCTACCCCAAGGAAGCGCGCTGGAGCGGCAGTGGAAGCACCGACGACGCCGCCAACTTCAATTGCGTGCGGCCACCCCGCGAACACGGGCATGGCGATGGGCACGACGCGGACGAGGATGAGCAGGACTGATCCTGCCGCGGCGGCACACGCCAAACGCAAGTGCACGCACCCGGCGGTGATTGCTTCCCATGCTGCAATGCCTGTCTGTCACGCCGCAGCGCCGGCCTCCCATCCCGCACAGCGCCCGCTTGACGCTCCCGCTGGCACGCCATGCCGGTAGACGGCGCTCCATTGACGGCCCGCCTCGAGGTCGGCGGCCGTGTACAGGGGGTGGGTTTTCGCGCTGCGATGGCGTCGGCGGCGCGGGCCATCGGCGCGACTGGCTGGGTGCGCAACCTGGGCGACGGCAGTGTCGAGGCGATGGTGCAGGGTGACAAGCAGCAGGTCGAGCAGGTGGTCCGCTGGTGCCACAGCGGGCCGCCCGGCGCGCAGGTGCTGCGCGTCGATGTGCAGTGGGTTGCCACCGGCACCGTCTTTGGCAGCTTCGCGACCCGGCCCTCGGCCTGAATGGCGTCGCGGGTCCGGCCCGTCGAATTTCCAATATTCGCGACAACGTTCGGGCTGAGCCTGGCGACGCGCCGGGCGGGTGCCCACCCCCAACCGGGCCAATTGTCCCATTGACAGAACAATTGACCGGATGCATGATGAATTCGACTATCCAGGGACCACAGCAATGCAGGAATCCAGCCAGACCGCGCGCCAACTTTATGCCGAGATCAAGGCCAACCCGACGCGCAAGCGTTTTGGTTTCGGGCGCAAGCCGGCGCTGATCAATATCGACCTGCAAAAGGCCTATACCTGCGTCGGCGAATTCGCCACCGCCTACCAGACCGACCCGAAGCAGCTCGACTACGTCAACCAGCTGGCGGCCGAGTTCCGGGCCCGCAACTTCCCT
>JANMYG010000055.1:0-5540 GCA_031381865.1 Betaproteobacteria bacterium
CGATGGCGAGGTGATCGAGTTTTCGCAGTCGGCCTTCGAGAGCAAGCCCTTTCACCGCACGCTGGCCGAACTCGGCGGGCGCGAGGTCGGCGACACCGACCACATGGTCACCGAAACCCTGATACGCGGCATGTACCGGTATTGGCGCGAAGTGATGGAGGCGCCATGACCGGCGCTGCGCCACAAGCCCCTGCTGCGCCCGGTGCCGGCGCCGGGCATGCATCGCGCGCTGGCGCGCGATCGGGCATCGAATTTCCCGACTACCTGGCGTTGACACAGCTCCATGCGGACTACGCCAGCACCGTCGACGCCGGTGACTGGGAGGGCTGGTGCGAATTCTTCACCGAAGACTGCATCTACCGGCTGGTGCCGCGCGAGAACTTCGAGCGCGGGCTGCCGCTGGCCACGCTGTTCTTCGAGAGCAAGGGCATGCTGAAGGACCGCGCCTATGCGATCCGCGAAACGCTGTTCCACGACCCGTATTACCAGCGCCACGTGGTGGGTGCGCCGCGCCTGCTGCGCGTGGACGGCGAGCGGATCGAATGCGAGGCCAACTACGCGGTGTTCCGCACCAAGTTGTCCGGCCTGACGACGGTGTTCAACGTCGGCCGTTACCTCGACACCGTGCTGCGCACGCCGCAGGGCCTGAAGTTCGCGTCCCGGGTCTGCGTCTATGATAGCGAGATGATCCCGAACTCGATCATCTATCCGATCTGAGCCACACCACCACCAACCCAAGGAGACAAGAATGAGCGACACCTACGTCCTGGTCCATGGCGCATGGCATACCGGCGCGGAAATCGAACCGGCGGCCGAACACATCAGAAAACTGGGCCACACGGTCCACTGCCCGACGCTGGCCGGCAACCGCAGTGGCGACGACCGCAGCCGGATCGGGCTCGACGACGCAGCCCAGTCGCTGTGCGACTACCTGCGCGCGCACGACCTGCGCGACGTGCGGCTGGTTGGCCACAGCTACGGCGGCATGGTGATCTCGAAAGTCGTCGACCTGATGCCCGAGCGCATCCGGCGCCTGGTGTACGTCAACGCCTTCGTGCCGTTGCCGGGCGAGTCGCTCAACGACATGGTCCCGCCGCAGTACGTGGCGCTGTTCGACGCGGTGGCGGCGGCGGGCAACGGTGCGGTGATGCTGCCGTTCCCGATCTGGCGCGAGGCTTTCATCAACGACGCCGACCTGGCGCTGGCGACCTCGGCCTTCGAGCGGCTCAACCCGCACCCCTACAAGACCTTCACCGACAAGATCGTGCTCAAGCAGCCGCTGGCGGCGCTGCCGACACCCAAGTCCTATGTCAACTGCCAGCAGGACACGGCGCTGCCACATGGCCTGCCGTGGCATCCGCGCCTGTCCGAGCGCCTGGGCCTGTTCCGTCTGGTCGAGTGCCAGGGCAGCCACGAAATCTGGTTCACCGACCCGCAGACGATCGCGCATGCGGTCGTCATGGCCGCACGCGACTGAACTCGGCCGGCTCAAGCCGCGCCGGGTCGCGCACCGGCGCGCAGTTGTAGTCTCGACACGACCCGGAAACACAGCAGGCAACCGGCCACGCCGAACAACACCACGCCCAGGCCGTAGCCGGCCAGCGCGCCTTTGGCGCCGTACCAGTGTTGCCCGAACCAGACGAACGGGATCACCCCCAGCGTGGACCGTCCCCAGTTCAGCGCGGTCGAATAGAACGCGTAGCCCAGGTTGTTGAAGGCGGCGTTGGCGACGAACAACGCGCCGTTGAACAGGAAACTGCCGGCCACGAAAACGCAGAAGAAGACGATCAGTTCATGCGCCAGTGGCTTGGCCCGGAACAGGTCGGCCACCAGCGGGGCGCTTACCGCCAGCACGGCCCACACCACCGCGACGTACACCAGTGTGACCTTCAGGCTGTCGCGCAAGGTCGACTGCACCCGGTCGAAACGCAGGGCGCCGTAGTTCTGCCCGATGATCGGGCCGATGGCGCCGGACAAGGCGAACAACACACCGAACGCGACCGGGATGATGCGCTGTATGACGGCCCAGCCCGCCACCGAATCGTCGCCGAATGCGGATATCGATCCGGTGACATAGGCATTGCCCACCGGTGTGGCGATCTGCGTCAACACGGCAGGCAGGCCGATGGCCATGAATGGCTTGAACTCGCGCAGCACGAAGGCCATGCGCGGGCGCGCGAACAGGCCGTGCACGCGCAGCAGCCCGTGCAGGCCGACCAGCACCATCACGGAGCGCGCCAGCACGGTGGACCAGGCCGCGCCCTGTACCCCCAGGCCGAAGCCGAATATGAGCAGCGGATCGAACACGATCGTCGCCGCGGCCGAACCCAGCGTCACGTACATCGCGCGCGGGGCGTCGCCCAGCGAGCGCAGCAGCCCGGACAGGCACATGCCTGCGCCCAGCAGCGGCCACGACGGCAGCACGATCAGCATCAGCGAATGCGTCACATCGGCCGTGTGGCCGGTCGCCCCCAACAGGCGGATCAGCGGCCTCAGCATCGGATACGCCACGCAGGCGAACAGGGACATGACCACCACCATCAGCGCCAGCGAGGCGCCGGCAATTTCGTTGGCCTGCTGGCGGTTGCCTCGCCCCAGCGCACGCGACGTCAGCGCGCTGGCCGCGATCGACAGACCGATCGACACCGAGGTGGCAAAAAACAGCAGGGTGCCGGCGTAACCGAGTGCCGCCGTGAGTTCCGGTTGGCCCAGCAGCGCGACATAGAACAGGCTCAGCGCCTCGACCGCGAACACCGACACCAGGCCGAACGCGCTGGCTGCCGTCATGCTGAGCACATGGCGCAATGTCGACCCCGTGACCAGCCGGGCCGGCGGTGCTGGCTTGTCGGTGGTGGGTTGCATGGGTGCCGTGGACCCAGGCCGCAGTCGGGGCGACCGGCAACCCAAGGCAGCGCTGGCGTGGTCCTAGACCCGGACTTCCCCGTTGCCCAGCACCACGTACTTGAGCGAGGTCAGGCCCTCGATGCCGACCGGCCCGCGGGCGTGGAACTTGTCGGTGCTGATGCCGATTTCGGCCCCCAGCCCAAACTCGAATCCGTCGGCGAAGCGGGTGCTCGCATTCACCATAACGCTTGCCGAGTCGACCTCGCGCAGGAAAGCCTGGGCGTGCATGTGGTCGCGCGTGATGATCGCGTCGGTGTGGTGGCTGCCGTACCGGTTGATGTGGGCGATCGCCTCAGCCAGGTCTGCGACGACCTTGATGCTGATGATCGGGGCCAGGTATTCCTGCGACCAGTCCTGCTCGGTGGCGTCGCTCAGGTGGGCACCGGACAGGTCGCGCAGCAAGCCCCGGCTGTGCGGGCACACGCGCATTTCCACACCTTTGGCAGCGTAGATGGCGCCGATCGCCGGCAGGAATTCGGATGCCACACCCTGCGCGACGAGCAGGCTTTCGCTGGCGTTGCAGGGGCTGTATTTCTGCGTCTTGGCGTTGTCCGCCACCGCCACCGCCATGGCGATGTCGCACGGGTCGTCCACGTACACATGGCAGTTGCCGTCCAGGTGCTTTAGCACCGGCACCTTGGCATCGCGGCTGATGCGCTCGATCAGGCCCTTGCCGCCACGCGGAATCGCCATGTCGATGTACTGCGGCATGGTGATCAGGTGACCCACGACGGCGCGGTCGGTGGTCTGCACCAGTTGCACGCCGTCGGCTGGCAGGCCGCTGTCCAGCAGCGCCTGCTGCACCAGCTTCGCCAGCGCCTTGTTGGATTCGATCGCCTCCGAGCCGCCGCGCAGGATGCAGGCGTTGCCGCTCTTGATCGACAGGCTGGCGGCCTCGATGGTGACGTTGGGCCGGCTTTCGAACACCATCGCAAACACGCCGATCGGCACCCGCATCTGGCCGACCCGGATGCCGCTCGGTTGCTCGCGCATGCCGGTGATCTCGCCGATCACGTCGGGCATGGCGGCGAGCTGGTCGCAACCCTGCGCCACGGTCTCGATCACGCGCGGCGTCAGCCGGAGGCGGTCGACCATCGGCGCCGGCAGACCACCCGCCGTGGCGCGTGCGAGGTCTTTTTCGTTGTCGGCCTGCAGCGCCTGCACATTGGCGCGCAGCAAGGCGGCGAGCTGGCGCAGGCAGTGGTTCCTGGCCGCCGCCGAGGCGCGCGCCATCTGGCTCGACGCGGCGCGCGCCTGCACACCCAGGGCCTGGCTGTACTCGGTCATGTCGCGCGCGTTCATGCGCGAATTTTCTCACGCGGCGCCGGCGCCGGCTGGTCCGCGCAATAACTGCAGAACAGCATCGCCAGCCGGTGCAGCGCCTGCCAGCCGCTGGTCGGCCAGTCCGGCAGTTTCAGCCCTTTGACGATGCCGTCGACCTGGTGCGCTGCCAGCAGCAGCCCGGACGCCGCCTCGTTGCCCAGGCGCGGCAGGACACGCTCGAACAGGCGCTCCCTGGTGCCCCAGATGCGTTGTTCGCGCAGCGCCATCGGCAGCGGGCGGCCCTGCGCCATCGCGTCCTTGACACGCTTGAGGGCGCGGATGTCTTCGCTCAGCGTGTAGTGCACCAGCACCTCGGACACGCCTTCGGCCTGCAGCCCGTCGAGCATGCGCTGCACGCGCGCGGTCTGGCCGCCCAGCACGGCTTCCGACAGCTTGAACACGTCGTAACGCGCGACGTCCAGCACCGCGTTTTCCACCTGCTCGAAGCCCAGTTCGCCGGGCGGGAAAAGCAGCGCGAGCTTCTGGCATTCCTGGTGCGCCGCCAGCAGGTTGCCCTCCACCCGGTCGGCGAAGAATTGCAGCGTGCGTTGTCCTTCCATGCCGCCCTTGACGCGTTGCCCCTGTGCCGCCAGGCGCTGGGCCAGCCACTGCGGCAGGGCGTTGCGTTCCACCGCCTCCATGGCGATCGTTACGCCCTGGCTCTCCAGTGCGCCGAACCAGGCGCCAGTGCGCGTCGCCTTGTCGAGCCGAGGCAACATGACGATCGTCAGGGTCGTGTCGTTGCCCGGTGCCAATGCGGCCAACTGCTGCAGCGCCGCGCTGCCCTCCTTGCCCGGCTTGCCGGACGGGATCCGGACCTCGACCATCTGCTTGTCGGCAAACAGGCTCAGGGAGCCGCCGGCCGCCAGCACCTCGCTCCAGTCGAAATTGGCACCCGCCACCGTATGCACCGTACGCTCGCTGAAGCCGTTGGCACGGGCGGCCGCGCGGATCGCGTCGGCGGCCTCCTGCACCAGCAGCGGTTCGTCGCCGTGCAAGGTGTACAGGCTGCCCAGGCCACGCTGAAGGTGGTGGTGGAGTTGGCCCGCCGCGAGTTGCATGCGGCTAGTTTAGCTTTGGTGGTATGCGCCGACGGGGCCGCCCCCACGCGGGAGGCGCCCGAACGCCGCATTCCCGGTCCGGCCAGGGCACCGGTGTGTCACGCCCGACCGGCGCGAAGAACAGCGCGGCGCACGCGGCATTGGCCGGCCTGGCGGCTGTGCATGGCCACATCTCATACGCTTTGGCGTTCAAACACGAGGACCGTTCACCCTGAGCTTGGCCTGCCCTGAGCCTGTCGAAGGGTCGAAGGG
>JANMYG010000328.1:0-2519 GCA_031381865.1 Betaproteobacteria bacterium
CGGCGATCCTGTCGCATTACCTGGGCCAGGGCGCGAAGTAGTCCTGACGGGTGCCTGCGGTGGTCTGGTTGCCGATCGTCACCCTATCGCTTGGTGGGCGGCCACAGACGCCGGGCGTGCGGGTGCCTCCGTGTCCCCCGCCCGCAACCAGCGGCCGCGGGCTCCTCCTTTACCTGCGGCACCCGCAATCCCGGCGGCAGCGGCTGGCTACATGGCTGGCGCACCGAGTCTGTTCGGAACGTGACCTGCCATGCGCGTGAAACCTGTATGCGGCATGCCCATACGTCGCCCGCGCGGGAGGCCGGGGTGCTGCCCGCAGTGAAGTAAAGGGGGAGCCGGCCGCAGGCCGGCGGAGGACATGAACGGAGGGCAGTACCCCGGCCTCCCGCGCAGCCAAGGTCAGCCGTCAGACCTTGCGCCGCCCCTCCCAGTAGCGCTCCCGCACCGCCTTCTTGTCGATCTTGCCGATGGTGTTGCGCGGCATGCTGTCGACGATCTCGACCCGCTCCGGCTGCTTGATCGACGACAGCTTCGACGACCGGCACAGCTGAAGCAGTTCGTCGGCACTGGCCACCATGCCGGGCTTGAGCGCCACCACCGCCAGCACGGCCTCGCCCCACTTCTCGTCCGGGATGCCGACCACGGCGACGTCCAGCACGGCGGGGTGGGTGTACAGCACCTGCTCGACCTCGCTCGGCGCGAGGTTGTAGCCACCGCGGATGATCAGGTCCTTGATGCGGTCGACGATGTAGAAATACCCCTCCTCGTCGACACGCCCCACGTCGCCCGAGTGCAGCCAGCCGTCGATCAGCGCCTTGCCCGTGCGCTCGGGCTCGCGGAAGTAGCCCAGCATGGTGTGCGGGCCGCCGAAGATGATCTCGCCATGCTCGCCCGGCGGCACGTCCGCGCCATCGGGGCCGACCAGGCGCACCGTGGTTGCAAAGGACGGCCGGCCGCAGGAGGCCAGCAGCTGCGGCTTGTCGGCAAGAGCGCGCACATGGTCCTGCTTGCGCAGCAGCGTGCCGATGGACGCGATCTCGGCCATGCCGTAGAGCTGGATGAAGATCGGGCCAAATCGGGCCACCAGGATGCGCAGGCGCTCGGCCGGAATCGGCGCGGAGCCGTAGCCCAGTGTCGTGATCGAGGACAGCCGGCGCGGGAAATCGCCCGGATCCTGCTCCAGCAGCGTGGCGAGCATGGTCGGCACCAGGAAGGTGTGGGTCACGCGGCGGCGTTCGACGATGGCGCACAGCGCGACGCCGTTGAAACCCCGGCTCTCGGCGAAACCCACCGCGGCACCGGCGATCAGCGCGGGCACGATCGTGATGTTGACGCAGGAGTTGTGCGGTATCTGGACCAGGTAACGCGCCGCCTCGTCAATCTCGTACTCCAGGCAGGCCACCGTACCGTGCTGCAGCGCGGCCGCGTGGTCGAACAGGATGCCCTTGGGCAGGCCGGTGGTGCCGCTGGTGTAGACGATGGCGAAGTGGTCGCCCGGGAAAGCGGCGTGCGCCGATGCCGGCAACGCCGCGCTGGCGCCGGCGAGCGCCGTCTCGTAGCTGCCGCCGTCGTCCAGCACCAGCACCGGAATGCCGCGCCGCGCGGCCAGCCGCCTGCCAATAGCCTCGAACTCCGGCTCGGTGACCAGCATGCGCGGTTCGGCGTTGTCCAGCACGGCCGTCAACTCGGCCTCGGTCATGCGGAAGTTCAGCCCGACATAGACCATGGCCGCCTTGGCGACGCCGACCAGTACCTCCACCACCTCCATGCGGTTGTGCACCAGCAGGGCCACGCGCTCGCCCTTGCCGAAGTGGCAACCGTCGCGCAGCAGGTGGGCCAGGCGGTTGGTCCTGGCGTCCAGCATCGCATACGCCATGCTGCGATCGCTGTCGAACAGGGCCAGGCTTGTCGGGGCGCGCTGGGCAATCCGGGAAACTGCAAGTCCGACATTCATGGCATGGGGCGCAGGAAAGGAAATGGGTGGAAGCACGGATGCCGCGCGCGGCAACACAAGCTACTCCCGATGATACGAAAGACATTGCCGATGGCACCGGTCACCGAGGCGGATTGCGCTTAGAATTTTTCTGCACCCATGTGCCTGCCCCACCCGGCCGCGGCGGCACGGGAACGGCAAGGCCGTTAGTCCCTCACCTCCGAAAGAACACCCCATGAACACCACCTACCCCGCGTACGAGTCGCTCAGGCTCGATCGACCGGCCGAGCAGGTGCTGCGCATCACGATGGCGCGCGGCAAGATGAACGCGATGGACTTCGACTTCCACCACGCGATGACGACCATCTGGCAGCATATCGAGGACGACCCGTCGGTCAGCGCCGTGATCGTCACCGGCGAGGGCCGCGCGTTTTCGGCCGGCGGCGATTTCGCGCTGGAGCAGAAACTCGTCAACGAGTTCGACTGGCGGGCGCGCATGTGGAAGGACGGCCGCAACCTGGTCAAGAACCTGATCCATTTCTCCAAGCCGCTGGTGTCGGCCATCAATGGCGCGGCGGCGGGCGGC
>JANMYG010000064.1:0-20040 GCA_031381865.1 Betaproteobacteria bacterium
CCGAAAGGTCGAGCGGGACCCCTGGCACCTGGGCGTGGGGTTCACGACTAGCCGCATCGGAGCGGACTGGCCAGGCAAAAGCGCCAGACAGTCCCGCCTGTGTGCGCCGGCACACCGACTACCGCAAGCTGCAAAGCGTAAAAGGTAATTTCGGGTGAGCTTGGCGCTCTGATGAGCGACGCACACCCGCGTCGATACATCCACTCGCAAAGGAAACACCATGAACAGCATCATCTATATCGTCGGCTTGGTCGTTGTCGTCATCGCCGTGGCTTCATTCTTCGGCTTGCGATAAGGCGGCCGCGAACAACACGCCGTTCTCGATGCCCTGGTGGTCCATGGCAGCAGCAGTGCCGCCGCCCGAGAGCAGCGCGGACTGCGCGCTGCCACCCAGCGTATATGAATACATCAAGGGGGCCAGCGCGCGGCACCAGGTACCGCTGGTGCTGTTGTCGATCACGGTGTTCCTGCTCAGCGTGGTTCCGCTCGAAATACAGCGACGGATCATCAACGACGCGATCGAAAAGCATTCAGTCAGCGCGGTCGTATGGCTGGCGGTGGCGTATCTGGGCGTGGCACTTCTGGAAGGCCTGGTCAAGCTCGGCCTCAACATCTATCGCGCTTGGGTGAGCGAGATGGTCGTGCTCGACCTGCGGCGCCGGGTCGCAGCGTTGCCACCGAATAGTTTGAACGACACGACAGCGACTGACACCGTGCACCCCGAGGGCACTGCGGCATCCTTGGTGCTGTCCGAGGTGGAGCCGATCGGTGGCTTCGCCGGAATCAGCATCTCCGAGCCCTTGCTGCAGGCCGGGGTCCTTGTCAGCGTGTTCGGCTACCTGATCTTCCTGGAGCCACGCATGGCCATGTGGTGCGGAGTGGCGTTTGCGCCGCAACTGGTGTTTGTACCGTGGATGCAACGCGCGATCAATCGCAAGTCTGGCGAGCGCATCGAGACCCTGCGCACCATCGCGGGCGCGGCAGGTGCCGACATCCAGGGCGCTGCCACCCTGGACGGCCGCATCGCGCAAGTCTTCGAGTTGACCACCGGGGTCTTCCGGATCAAATTCTCGATGTACTTCCTGATGAACCTGTCGCATCACCTGGGCGTTGCCACCGCCCTGGGTGTCGGTGGGTATTACGTGGTGCAAGGTCGCGTCGACGTTGGTACGGTGGTGGCGTTCGTGTCCGGCTTGGCCAAGGTCAACGACCCCTGGGGCGACCTGGTGGACTGGTTTCGTGAAATGACCTTGGTTCTGACGCGTTACCGCCTGTTTGCAGGCGCCATGAATTCGCTGGGGCGCTGCGATGCGGACGCTTCCTGAGCAAAGGTCCCTCCGTCTTCGATGGGGTCGACGGAAAATTCATGCCCACGAGGCGACGTACCATAGCCGAGTGAACAGGCTCTGCAGGCGCATCGCATCAACGCTGCTGCGGGTTGCGCCCTGTGCATGGCGCGGTGCCTGTTGCATCTGTGTATGGATGCCCAAGAATGAATTGAGGACTGCAGATAGCTTCTTGACGCGCAAGCGCCGCGCCGACAAGACATGATGCAGTTGCACTCGGTAGCAGACGACGCTACGGCAATGACATCGAAGAAGACACCTTGATTTACGAAGTGACACGTGCCGCTCGGCTGAGAGCGCCAACACTACACTAGGAAAATAACATGGAGCGCATTAAATCGCCCGTCTGTGCGTCAACGTACCGACGATGCGTCCATCAGGCTACCAGAATGGGCTGACGACGATGCCCGGCTTGGCAACGAACTACATGAGGCCGACATGACACCAGAAGACTATCGCATCGAGAGCGCGAACAGCATCGCAGGGCCATTGCTGCCGGTTTCCGGCTCATCAGAATATCTCGTCCGCGACGGTGCGATGGCGGTTGTGATGGCAGCACAAACATTGGAGCGATGACAGGGGCATGGACCGTGCGTCGTGGCTGAACGCATACCGAGCGCTTCACGGAGCGGCCTTGGCTCGTTCCCAATCCACTATGGCGCACTTTCTGCCGCAAGTGACAAGCCGGGTCATCGAACTCACCGCCCATGCGATGCACGACATTGGCGCTATGGAGCTTGGCGAACATTATCGGCCGGCGGATGTGCTGCAGTTCATGCTCGGCGCGGTGAAACCATCGATCATCGTATGTATTGGCGCATATGCATTTCAGGTTGTGCAAAGCATCGCATTGCCGTGGATTCCGGCGACCCTCAAAGCGCGAGAGTTAGTCGATTGGGACGTCACGTACGAGGGGTGCCTCGCCGGGCGAATCAACAGCGCACAATCTGCATTGGCGATTGACCACCAGTCGTCGGACACAAGTCCGACGGGTGAATGGACGCAGACGGACTTGTATCGATGTTCGGCAACTCTGCCGGCACTACGGGGTTCCCCTGCGCTGGATACCACCCGGTTTCCGCAAGGGCTTGCCCGGCAGGAACTTCCCGGTCAATGAGTAGCGTCCACCATCTGCAAAGACGGACCATCGAGGCGTGCTGACTATGGTGTCGGGCCTTGCCAACACACCAAGATAGGTCGTGGTGAAGGAGAAATTCTCCAGTGCGTTCGAACAGTGAGCCGTCTTGTATCGCATCGCTTAACTCCCAGAAATATCACAGAATGTGCCCGAAGGGACCCGGTCGGTGCCGTCTTGTGCCGCGATTTCGTCGCATTGCCGGCGGACGCGGTGCGCAGCAACCCCGCGGGCCTCGCGCCAGTTGAACCCGAAAGACTGGTCGACCATCCGGGCAAGCGCTGCGGTTTCAGTTTCCGCTAGTAAGTCACCGGCCCCCCGCAAAGTTGGTCGATGGTTCTTCGGGCGATTCGGCCGCACGCCAGAACTTCGCAGTTCTGTGGGACCGTTCCCTTTGGCAGCCCGTGAACTTCCAACGAGCCACTTTGGCTCGGGCCGCAGTCGACGACGACTCCCGCAGGAAACAGGACAGTCAAGGTACTTTGAATATTCATCAAGGCCCTCACGTCTGTGGACACACAGCCAATGTACGGGCCCAACAAGCATGCAAATGGAACCAACCGTGTCGCGGCGCATGGGCTTGCTGGACACCGGTGCGACGGAGAATGATCGTGGTAGAGGCCGGTTGCTGATGAGTCAATCCTCCGCAATCTTCAATTGAGCCGGATCGAGCAGCAGAAAATGCGCCGAGCGGCGTTCTTCCCTGTCCCCATCGTCACTGACGATCAAGATACGCTCTGCACCATCGATGGTTACCGCGCTTACCCCTTCGGCGCGCCGGAATCCGGGGAGGCCGGGCACTGTCACTCGGCCAGCCTTGGCCCCTGCTTGACCGCTCCAGAACCATAGTTCAAACTGTTCTCGCCCGCTCGCAACGGGTCCGCCAATGACCAGGTAACCGCGCAGGGACGGAATGTAGGACAGGCCACGAATTCCATGGCCATCCAGATCGAGCATGTCCAGGCGCGATGACAGCCGCGGCGCCTCGCCTGCGTCGAAGACCGCGGCCACATTGTCGACACTGGCGACGATCGCGCAGGCATCTTGTAGTGGACTTCGAAACCCGACCAGCAACCGGCGCTGGTCGGCACTGATCGCGAGGCCCTCGATATTGAACCCATCGCCGGTCTTGGCGTCGCGCTGCTTCGCTGAGGCGGCCAGAACAGGAAATTTCATGGTCATCGAACGCTTCAGACCGTCGACGACCTTGCGATCGACCACCCTGTTGCCCTCGATCCGGAAGCGAACCAACTTCTCACGCGCTTCCTGCTGCTTTCCCGTGTCGTCGCGCGAATGCGAGGTGATGCCATATACATATCCCGTCCCATCGACGGCCAGGCCTTCAAGATCGTCCAGCGGCCAAAACGCGCTGAAGATTTGCAGGAGCCCCGGGCGCAAGGCGGTGGAAACGACCCTGCCGTTGGCGCCGAAGCTGAACACACTCAAAGCATGCTCCCGCTCGTCTTCCGCGACGAGGAAACGCCCGTCTGGCAGTTGCAACACGGCGGACGGCTCGTAAATGCCGGTCAGCGGCTTGAAGGCGACCGGGTTGGATGTGATCATGGCATTGGGCCTTGGAATGCGTGGGTGGCTTCTTGCAGCTGGCCTAGTGGCGCACCGCGACCCAATTGTGGTCGCCAGCCGGCGGCCGCTCTGTGCAGTGGCACACATTCTCCGCCCCGGGAATGGCAGTGGCGATCGCGGCACCAGGCGCCTTCGCTTCCAGCCATCGCGAGGCACCCTTCATCACCGGACAACCCAGGGTCGATGCCACCGACCTGTACATGTTTCGAAGTTATGAATCTGGTCGCTCGGCCTACGTGACCATCTTGGCCAACTACCAGCCGTTTCAGGATCCGCAAGGCGGGCCGAACCACTTAGGGCCAGTTACTCCGCGCGTGCTCTTTCCTTGATCGTGGCAATTGAACAACGTCGGAAGCACCCACACACCGTCGTCTTCAATGGTCGCCCTTGTTCAATCAATATCTCACGCGCATGCAGTCGCCCACGAACAGCGGGCCTTTACCACCAGCGTCGCACGGAGTTGCAACTGGATCTGGATGCCTGGCCAAACGGCCCGTACGGGCGCATTGGTCATCCAGAAATGGCTAGTGCCACCCGTCTCAATGGGCCAGAAACGCGAGCAGGTCTCTGGTCAGTCGTGCCTTGTCGGTGGCGAACAGCCCGTGCGGCGCGCCTTCGTATTCGATGAGCATGGATTGCGCGATGCCTTTGGCTGCCGCTCGACCCGCCGCATCGATGGGCACAGTTTTATCTTGCGTGCCGTGAATGATGAGCGTCGGAACCTTGAAAGCCGCCATGTCGGGGCGAAAATCGGTAGTCGCAAATGACTTGGCGCACTCCAGCGTGGCCCTGAGGCTGCCCTGCATCGAGACGCCGCGCGCCCAATCCAGCAACTCCTCACTGACAGGATGCGCGGTCTCACTGCCACCAAAGAAGTCCTTGAAGAAGCCGGCGAAGAACTTCGCGCGGTCTTCCTGCATGGCCTGCCCCATTTCGTCGAACACGGTGGGATCAGTACCGGTCGGGTTGTCTTTAGTTTTGAGCATATAGGGAACGACGGACGACACCAATACCGCCTGAGCCACCGATTTTCCGGCGTGGCGCGACAGATACCGCGCCACTTCGCCACCGCCCATCGAGAAGCCGACGATGGCTGCATCCCGCGCGCCGGTTTGTTCTATCACCGCCGCCAAATCGTCGGCCAAGGTGTTGTAGTCGTACCCGTTCCATGGCTGCGAGGAGCGGCCAAAACCGCGCCGGTCATAGGCAATGGCCCGATACCCCGCCTGTGCGATGGCCATTGCCTGGTCGTCCCAACTGTCTGCCGATAAGGGCCAGCCGTGCAGCAGGATGACGGGGCGGCCGGTGCCCCAGTCCTTGACATAGAGTTCGGTTTTGTCGGCGGTGGTGATGGTGTGCATGTGCATTTGCTTTCTGGTGGTAGGTGGTGCCGCAAGTTTGTGCACCGGTCCGCGCGTCGGCCGTTATGTACCGCACATAGCAATGGAAATGTGGTGCCTGCGTTACCGCCGTCAGGCGCTATCTATCACAAATGGGGTAAGGGTTCGACCATTCCGCGCCACATTTCGCGCCACGAACTGTCCTCAGGCATCACATACACGATGCTGCGACCGTGCCCACCTTGCCTGATGCGCCGCGGTGGTACAAGCCTCACGCCGGCCGTTGCCGTCATCCGGGCTGCGTGCACTGCCGGTTGCCCCCTTATTGGTAACCCATACCCATCACATGATTGCGCAGCAGCGCCTCCTCGTGGTTGCCGGCCGCCAGCAGCGCCCGCAGTCCGTCGCGCGCGTTGACGATGCCAAGTGGCCGGTTGGTGGCATCGACGAGCGCCACATGGATGAGCCCGCGGTCATGCCTCATCGCCAGGCCCTCGGACAAAGTGTCGGCTCGGGTACAGGCCGTGAATTCACGTGTCATCACGTCCGCTGCGCGGGTGGTGAAGATGTTGGCCTGGTTGCTGCCAAGCCGGCGCACCAGGATCGTCTCGGTGATCACGCCGGCGATGACTCCGGATGCATCACAGACCACGACCAGACTGATCTGCCCTGCTGATAGCCCGACTTTCTCAACTGGGCCCTGACACCACGGGTAAGTACTTGATTTTGCTTGGCGCGAGGCCATAGGTCTTCACTACACAGGCACTGCCTGGCGGGCATGTTTGCCAGCGTGGGCGGCGGATATCTTTGGTGGTGGCTGCTCGGGAAGGCGGAAATCCGCAGCCCTTGGCCAACACGACGTAGGTGGACACCTTGGCAATGAACTGGCTGCACTGGTCTCGCCGCCTTGGCCCCTCATTGCTTGTCTATGGGAAGTGTGTTGGGCCCAAGGCCGCGTATTGCCCGCTCATCGGGCGATGGCGCTTCACCACCCGTCTTTCCTTTCACCATGCCGTATGCACCATGTTCAAGATCAGGTCGGCCCAATACAGCCCCCGATTCACTCAACCGCACGTCCGCTGACCTCCTGAGGTGCTCGCGCACAGCTGTCGCAGAAGTTCCGACGGCCGCGACGGCCTTGCGCAATTCGTCTTCGGAGACGCCCAGGCTCTTCGCCCAGTCGCGCGTTTCATGGTCTTCGTTGACGTTGATGATCCGCCGCTCCTCGGCGGACTTGGTTTTGTCGTCACTCATGTGCGTACCTCCAATTGCGATGGAACACTGATGATGCCTATCGCGACGTCGGCCGCAAGTAGGACGGCGCCCGGCACATGGGTCGGACAGTGGCGGTGGCGCATCAAGCCTACTTCGGAGCATTCCCCCGCGCCCTGCACGTCGGCGTTTGAACCATCACACCCGCTTCCGGGCGGCGCCCCTTGAAGCGGGTTTCCCGCCTGCGCCGGCCCCGGTACCGGCCGCACTGCCCGGCTTGCGCTTGGCAAGGCTCTTGGCCAGCAATTCCGTCAGGTCCACCACGTTGCTGGCCCCGGCCTCCGCAGGCGCGTCCTCCAATGGCGTGACGGTCTCGGTCTGGCCGGCCGCGACCTTCTTGTTCACGAGTTTCTGCACGGCATCACCGAACCTGTCGCTGTAGTCCGCCGACTTCCACGGCCCCGTCATGTCGCTGATGAGTTGTGCAGCCATCTTCAGCTCGGCCGGCTTGAGCCCGGCCGCGGTCTTGCCCTGCGCCGGCAGCTTGAGTTCGTCGGCTGGCCGAATCTCGCTGGCCCATCGGATCGTGTTGAGCACCAGTGCGGCACCGGACGGAACCAGCGCAGCGAGGTGTTCCTTGGTGTGCATCACGACGCGGGCGATGCCGATGACGCCAGCCTCGGCCATCGCTTCGCGCAGCAGTGCATAAACCTTTTCGCCCTTGCCGATCGGCTCCAGGTAGTACGGAGTCTCGAGCAGCGTGAACGCAATTTCGCTCGCCTTGACGAAGGACTCGATCTCGATCGTCTGGGTCGATTTCGGATAGGCGGCCTTGATCTGCTCCTCCGTCAGGATCACGTAGTCGCCATCGTCCTGCTTGATGCCCTTGACGATGTCGTCGCCCTGGATCTCCTTGCCGGTGCGCTTGTTCACGCGCTTGTAACCGACCGGGTCCATCGAACGCTTGTCGAGCCAGTCGAAGTCGATTCCGACGGCCTGAGACGCGGGGTACAACGCCACAGGCACGTGCACCAGGCCGAAGCTGATGGCGCCTTTCCAGATCACACGGGGCATGAGAACTCCTTGTTCGGCGCGCAGCCGAAAGTGGGTGGATGGATGCTCGCGGCAGCCTGGGGTCCGTTCATCTCTGGCGTGGCGCGTAGCCCAAGGCCGCCATGGCTGACGTGAGGCCACGTGCCGCCCTGGCGTAACCGTTCCAGGGATCGTTGCCTGTATCCAGGCGCTCGTGGACGGTCTTCACAGACCAGTGGTCACCGCCTCGCAGCGAGGGAAGTTCACCCCATGCCACGGGCACTGAAATGCCGAGACCTGGCCGTGCCCGTGCCGACCAGGCGCACACTGTAGTGGCCCCCAGTCCATTGCGCAGGTAGTCGATGAAGATCTTGCCCACTCGGTTCTTCGGCCCGCTGCGGGCGACGAACCGCTGCGGGATTGTCCTGGCCACGTGCAGCACCACGGCTTGAGAAAACCCCTTCACGGTGTCCCAGTCATGCAAGCGCCGCACCGGCACCACGATGTGCAGGCCCTTGCCACCGCTGGTCTTCAGGAACGTCGTCAGGCCAAGCTCGGCGAGGAACGCGTGCATGAGTTGCGCAGCCTCCTGCACTTGTGTCCAGGTGACACCTTCACCGGGGTCCAGATCGAACACCATCCGGTCCGGGCGTTCGAAGGAGACCGCGCCGGTGTTGAGTGTGTGGAACTCGATCACGTTCCATTGCGCCGCTGACAGCAGGCCCCGTTTGCCGGCCACCTCGAGCATCGGGGGACTGCCGACCAGGAGCGCGGGATCGAGTTGCCTGATGCCGGGGAGCTTCTCGGTCTGGGCATGCTTCTGGAAGAAGAGCGCGCCGCCAACGCCGGCAGGAGCGCGCAGCAGCGACACCGGGCGTCCCTTCAAATGCTTGATCATGAGATCGCCGACCAGGTCGTAGTACCGAACCAGCTCGACCTTGGTGATGCCCGTGCTCGCGTCTATCACCCGCTGGGGGTTCGTGATTTGCAGACGACTCGACAGCGCGTGCGGCTTGTTCGCGAGCGTACCGGGGGAGCCCTTTGCGTCAGGCAGGCGCTGTGGCGTTTCGCGCACGATGGCGTTGGCATCCTTGTCAGTCCGCAGACCCCGAAATACGGCGTGCCGGATCCGGCCGGCGCGTGTCCACTCCCCGAAGGCGACTTCGGCCACCAGGGTCGGGGTGACCCAGTGCGACTTGCCTTCGATCTTCACGTTGGCAGGGAACGGGCTGCGGGATTGCGAACGTGCGACCAGAGCCTTCTTGACGTCCTTCAGCGTTCGCTGGCTGAAACCCGTGCCGACACTTCCCGCGTACTGCAGCCTGCTCTGAGCATCGTGGACGCCCAGCAGCAACGCGCCGAAGCCAGAGCGCGCACCCTGCGGACTGGTGTAGCCCGCGATCACGAACTCCTGGCGCAGGCTGCACTTCAGCTTGATCCAGTCGGCTGATCGAGAAGACCGATAGGTGGCGCTGCGGCGCTTGGCGATGACACCCTCCAGGCCCATCCTGCAGGCCGAGGCCAACACGCTTTCTGGTGCGGCATCGAACTCTTCGCTGAAACGGATGTGTTCCGAAGTCGACGCCGCGAGCAGGCGCTTGAGCACGGCGCGGCGCGCGTCCAGAGGCGCATTGCGCAGGTCGTGACCGGCTACATAGGGCAGATCGAACAGGTAGAGAACGACCTCGTCGGTGCGCTGCAAGTCAAACGATTGCTGGAGCGCGCCGAAGTCCGGCACGCCGGCATCATCGGGAACGACGATTTCGCCGTCATACCAGCCGGGAGGCAGTTTCAGGTCTTCAAAGGCGCTTCGCAGTGATGACAGCCTGGATGTCCAGTCATGACCATTGCGAGTGAACAAGCTTGCGCCCGATGCATCGCTGCGTACCAGCATGCGATAACCATCGAACTTGATCTCGTACAGCCAGGTGGCAGGGTCGGGCGGAGGGCCTGCCACCAGCGTGGCCAGTTGGGGCGCCAGCGTTGACGGCAAAGCGGCGGGCACGGCATCTGGCGGCAAGCCGGCGGCGGAGGCCACGCCATGGCCGCGCCCGGCGGGCGGGGCACTGCGTGATGGTGGCCCGAGGGCTTGGACGCTCCCGGACAACTCATCGACCACGCTGTACTCGGCGGCTGCACGGGCGAACGAGTCCTTCTCCTTGATCAGCAGCCAGGGCCTCTGCTTCTCCCCTTTGCCCTTCATGCGCACGAGCACCCATTTGCCATGCAGCTTGTGCCCGCGAAGCTCGAACTTCAGGTTGCCGTCTTTGTAGGCCTGGTGCGGATCCTGCAGCGGGGTCCAGGTACCGGCGTCCCACACGATGACCTTGCCGGCACCGTATTGCTTGGCAGGGATCAGCCCTTCGAATGCCGCGTAGGAAAGCGGGTGGTCTTCGACTTCAACGGCCATGCGCTTGACTTTCGGATCGAAGCTCGGCCCCTTCGGAACCGCCCAGCTCTTCAAGACGCCGTCCAGCTCCAGCCTGAAGTCATAGTGCAGGCCGCTGGCCCAATGCTTCTGCACGACGAAGGTCAACTGGTCGGCACCGGATCGGCCACCCTCGGTGGGCTCCGGCGTCAGTGCGAAGTCACGCTTCGCCTTGAAGACCCGCAGGGGATCGTGCGTCGGCTCAGGCGATCGTGCTCGCATCCGGCTCACGCTCCGGCCTTTGCGCCGTCCTGTCGGATCAAACTCATCTCCCCGTCCGCTTCGAGGTACATCAGCTTCACCGTTGCGATGTCTTCAACACCTTCCTGCCGGATTTTCGCGTTCAGTTCCTCGTCGGTGATGAACTCACGACGCATGTTTTTGCGCAGCGGCTTGCCATCGCGCACCAGGCAAAGGCGTGGCGCAGCAGTGAAGCGTTGGACTATCGGGAACTTGTAACTCGCGAAGTCGAGCATGTAGCTCCAGAACACGAGCGTGCCGATCAGCACCATTCCGTCGATGGCCGAGGTGGCGCTGCCGATCATGCCGTTCTGTGCTGCATCGCCGAGGATCACGACGAACAGGAAGTCGCTGATGCCCAGGGACCCCACGTCGCGCCGCAGGACGAAGCGGAACACAACGAATAGGAACCAGTACATCAATGTGCCGCGCAGCACCAGTTCCAGCGGCGAAACGGTGAAGGAGAAGATGCTGGCGAAGTCGATATTGAGGATGTTCAATTGACGCTCCACCGACGATAGGTGAACCGGCAGGGGCACAGAGTCGGTGCGGTGGATGGATTGCTGGTCTCGGTAGACTCTACCGAGGTCAACGTGCCAGGCGACCGACCAGAAAGCCCGCGGCAACCGCCACGCCAAGGGACTGCCAGGGATTTGCCGCAACGTAGACCCGTGCATCGGCGATGACGTTGCGCCCGCTCGCTGTCACCGCCTCCCCTTTGCCAGACAACCATTGCGCCGTAGGCGTCGCCGCTTCGGCCACTTTGTCTGCGGTTTGATGGGCCACTTCGGCGACGCGCGAGACCACTCGCGGGGCTGCACCCAAATCGCCGCTGAACGCCGCGGACATCTTGTTGGCCGCCCCTTGCACAGGGACTGCCGCGCGGTCCACTATGCCATTTGGCCGGGTGGTTTCCAGGTTGAACTGGTTGCCGGTGATGGGTGAATTTTCCATGGTTTGATTCTGAAAAAGTGGGTAACAAGGGCTAAGACGCAAACGGAGCATGAAGGTTCGCCCCCAGCATGTCCGTGCGACGGCGCACCGAAGGCAATGACGTTTGCGGCACCTGACGGAATTAATTTAGTGTGTTGGGCTGATTGGCATTCAGGTTGTTTGAGTCCTTCGGTGGGTTGATCCATACCTCGGTGGGGAGGTGATGGGGTTGCGGGTGCATTCCCTTGAAGCGGTTGGGGTGGGCCAGAAAGGCCTGGTCGAGGGACGCCTGCCGAATGGCATGGATTGAACCGGACCCCGTTTGATGGACGCCACGAAGCGCGAAGAGCGTTATCCACGGACGGCCGGTTCGGTCGCTTGCGACGAACCGGAACCGGCCGGCGGTGGGTAACGCATCAGTCGAGACACGCATCAGTCGGGAAACGCATCTTGCCAATTTTTGCCAACCAGTCTAAGCTTGCGCCATGAGCACCATGAACATTTCCTTGCCCGACACGCTCAAGTCCTTCGTGGACGAGCAGGTCAGCCAACGCGGGTACGGCACCAGCAGCGAGTATGTCCGCGAGTTGATTCGCAAGGACCATGACCGACTGCATTTGCGCAACCTACTCCTGAAGGGCGCAGGCTCCAAGGCGGCCGCACCGGCGGACAGTGCGTACTTCGAGTCGCTGCGTGATCGCGTTCGGTCGGGCACAAGGCCCAAAGCCCGAGGGTGAAGTCCAAACCCATCATCCCGCGTGTGCTGGCCAACCGGCACGTCGATGAGGCCATCAAGCACTATCTGGATCAGGATGCGGAGCCGGCCGCATTGGGTTTCATTGATGCCCTGGAGCAGGCCTACGCCCACATCAGCAAGCACGCGGCCACCGGATCACCCCGCTATGCGCATGAGCTGAACCTGCCCGGCCTGCGTTTCTGGCCGCTGACGCGCTACCCGCACCTCGTCTTCTACATCGAGATGGACGACCACGTCGACGTGTGGCGCGTCCTGCATGGTCAGCGCGATATTCCGGCGTGGATGCAACAGCCAGACCAACCCTGACTCTTGCGACGTTGAATCATTGCTCGCGGCGTCGGTCTGGATCAGGTGGCGGATCGAATTGCGGTTGTCGCCGGCGAGCGATCGGTTGAGCGCGGAGATGATCCCGGTCGTGAGCGTCCAGTCGAGTCCGAAGGGATTGCCGATCGCGAAGACCTTCTGGCCGGTCTTGAGGTTGCGGCTTTCGCCCAGCGGCACCGGCGGTGGAGGTTTGACGCCAACCCCGATCTTCAACACCGCGATGTCGTGGGCCGGGCTTGCTCCCACCAGGGTCGCCCTGTAATCGCGGCCGTCGGCCGGCTTCACACGTGCCGCGGTGGCTCCCTGAACGACATGAAAATTCGTGATGACGTGGCCCGCTGCGTCCCAGATAAAGCCTGACCCGCTGCCGCTGGGGACGGAAAAGACGTTGCGCGTCCA
This sequence comes from Betaproteobacteria bacterium, assembly GCA_031381865.1. Taxonomy (GTDB): domain Bacteria; phylum Pseudomonadota; class Gammaproteobacteria; order Burkholderiales; family Burkholderiaceae_C; genus CAISIP01. Next base: position 12,731 of record JANMYG010000064.1, read on the forward strand.
GAAGTCCACCACCTGCTCCTGGGTGCTGATGAAGACCACCGAGGCTTTGGATCGCTCGAAGATGTCGACCGTCGCCTTCTCCTCGGCAAGCAGTTCGCCGCGCGGCGTCACCACGCGTGGCGCGGCGTTACGGCACGCCCGTGGGACCGCAACAGGCCTGCTTCGGCCGTGCTCGTCGGTGTTGGCAGCCGGCTTGTCTGGACGGCACCTTCACGCCGCGCCGAGTTATCCGGTCAGGCAGCGGCACGCCAAAACCCGGCGTCAGCGGCGCCATGGCGTGATCCGGAGCAAAGGCAGGCGCGGCCATATTGCGCCTGGCACCGGATTGCGGTACGTTCCCAATCGCCCACCACGAGTGATCGGGGAGCCGTCGCGTTTCGCGCCACGCCCGGGCACCAAGGAGGAATCATGACCATCATCCAGCGTGTCACGGGCTTCGTGGCGAGCCTGTCGTTTTCCGGACTGGCCCTGGCCTGGGGCGCGACCGGGCACATGGCGGTGGGCAGCATTGCCGACCGGATGATCGGCGGCACCCACGCTGCCTGGCAGGTCAGGAACATCCTCGGGTCCAACCTGCGCGCCGCGTCCGTCTGGGCCGACTGCGCCAAGGGTGTTTCCGAGACCACACTGCAATATGGCGCGCACGGCGTGTTCCCCGAATGCGCCGTTTACGAGAACGACGCGAGCAAGGCCCGAATGGTCGCCTTCGTCACGCGCAACCTGGACAACTGCAACCGGCCACCGGGCGCCGAGCGGTGCCACAAGCAGTACCACTACACCGACGTGGCGATCCAGCGCGAACGGTATGCAAAAGGCGTGGTTGGCACCAGCGACCACGACATCGTCAGCGCGGTCAGCGCCTCCATCGCGGTGCTCCAGGGCGGCAACCCGCCGGCGCCGTTTCGCATCGTTGGCAAGAGGGAGGCGTTGCGCCTGCTTTCGCATTACGTCGGCGACATCCACCAGCCGCTGCACGTGGCCGCCGTCTACCTCGACGCGGGCGGCAACCTCGTCGATCCCGACCAAGGGCAGTTCGACCCGACGACCGAAACCCGCGGTGGCAACGACATCCTGCACGCGGGCCGCAAGCTCCACGGCGCATGGGACGACGCATCTGATGCGCTGGACGCCGACAACCTGCCGCCGGGCGCGCTCGACGCGGCGCGTGCGGTGCCGATCACGGCGGGCCCGCTGTCCGGCTGGTCGACGGCTTGGGCGACCGAGAGCCTGATCGAAGGAAAAGCGGCATACAAGGATCTGCGTTACTCGGGCGAAGACGCGCAACACCGCTACGTCGCGACCGTTGCGCCTGGCTACGATTCACTCAAGTCCGACATCCAGCGCAGACAGCTCATCCGGGCCGGCGCCCGTCTCGCACAAATCCTGATGGCGATCTGGCCATGACCCGACCCGGCGCGATCGGAATCGGCAACGCAATGGCAGCCATGCCGGACGCGTCGGACCCGCCGCGCGCGGGTCGCCGCGCCGGCCTGGCTGCGGTGTGGGTCATGGCGTGTGCTTTCTCATCCATGGTGGCGGCCCAGGGCCCGCCCATGCTCAAGCCTTCCGGCGGCCCGTGGGACGCCGGCGCCGGCTTCAAATTCGCGGACAAGGAAAAGAAGACGCGCCGGTCGGTCAGCGGCATCGCGTGTTACCTGGACGCGGCGAAGCAGCCGCTGTGCCTGGTTGCCTTCGACGAGGGTGTCGAGGCGCGGTACATGGCGCCGCGCGATGGGACGCTGGTCGTGCACAAACAGCGGGTGATGCTGCGCACGAGCTCCGGTGAACTCGATGCCGAGGGCGCCGCAACCGACGGGAAATACCACTACGTCACCGGGTCGCACTCGGCCAGGCGGTCCGATTGCCAGAGCAACCCGGCCAGCCGCCACGTCATCAGGCTGCGTATCGACCCCGCCACCGGCCGCGCGTTGCAGGGCACTGCAGACCGCCGCGACAGCGGGCGCCTGTGGACCATCCTGCAGGCCCAGCCCGAGTTGCAGGCCTTTGTGGGTGAGCGCCAATGCCTGGGCTCCGAGCCGCCGCTGGATGCCCCCTCGCTGGCCGGCCGGCAGGGCGTCAATATCGAAGGGTTGGCGTTCAGGAACGGGCGCCTGTTTTTTGGCTTGCGCGGGCCGGTGGAGCATGGCGTCGCCAAGGTCCTGGCGGTGGACGCGGACGCGTTGTTTGGCCAGGGCGACCCCAAGGCTTCGGTGACGCGCGTTGCGCTGGGCGAGCGCCGCGGCATACGCGACATGGTCGCGGTGCAAGACGGGATTCTGATCCTGGCCGGGCCGGACGACAGCCCGTCGAGCAGCCAGGCGGGATGGACCATTGCCTGGTGGGATGGCGCAAGCACCACCGCCACCGTCAAGCCCAAAGTGCTGGCCGCGCTCGATCTCGGTGCGGTGGAGCCGCGTGCATGCGACAAGGAGATCAAGCCCGAAGCCGTGGCCGTGCTGGAGGAAACATCCCGGGCCTACAAGCTGCTGGTGCTGTCGGACGGCATGTGTGACGGCGGGCCGCTGGTGTTCGACGTCGCGCGGTGATTTGTCGGCCCGACAAAGCCCCCCAAACCCGTCGATGCCCATCCGGCCCGCCCGCCCCGCCTGCGCCTGTGGTTACTCCAGCGTGAACCCGATCTTGATCGACACCTGCCAGTGCGCCACCTTGCCTTCGACCACGTGGCCCCGGGTTTCGGTCAGCGTGAACCACTGGATGCCGCGTACGGTTTCGTGCGCCTTGGCGATCGCGGTGCTCACGGCGTCTTCGATGCTGACGCTCGACGACCCGGTCAGTTCGAGCTGTTTGTAGACATGGTTGTTCATCGCATAACTCCAAAGGGTTGATTCGGCGGCCCTGCGCGAGCTTACGCGCGTTGATTCGGAACCACAACCGTTGACAGATTCCGGCAGCACCACTGGCCACGCGGCCCGGTTCGGCACCGGCCTTGCATGGTGGCCGGATGCAATCGCCCAGGCGCCGATGCCCGGCCTGCCAGGGCCACGGGTCATGCGACCCTGATCGGCGCGCCGTCCTTCGGAACCCGTCCGACGAACACACCCACGTCGCGAAAGTCGTAGACATCCGTGCCCGTGGCACGCAGCAACAACGCCGGCGCTCCCTGCACCCATTTCACGCCGGTGGCGACAACGACCACCGGCTCTTCATCGGGGCGCAGCGGCGATTGCGGGAATACATATCCGGCCTCGAATTGCAGGCACTCGCCGCACCCGGTGAAACCGCCCGACCGCAGGCGTTCGAGCAGGGCATCGGTGACGCCGGCACTTGAGGTGCTTGCGCTGTCGCGTTGCAACCACCAGTCAACAAGCTTTGCGGCGTCCGCATCGACGGCACCGGCGTGCAGGCGGCCCATGCCGTCGAGCTGCAGGTGCGTCGGATGCAAGGCACCGGTCTGCCCGTCGCCATAACTGTGCCATGGAAAAACCGCGGGAATGGGGCCCGCGACCGGCCGCCAGCGCCTTCCCGCAACGGCACTGCGCGGCGCATTGCAGTAGATGAACGAAAAGTCGCCCTTGGCCTCGCACACCCGCATGAAACACTCCGCGGGATGAAGGCGCGCATCGTCCTGGCCGTCCAGCGGTTCGGCGGTGATCGCGCCGAGCAGCGCATGGAAATGGTCGTCAGCCTGTCCCGCGAACCGCCGGTCCATCGCTGACATGGCCTGGTAGGCCGAACGCTCCAGATACCCCGCGGTCAGGTAGTCCGCGATCAGGTCTTCGAGGCTGTCGAGCCTGGGGTACAACGCGCGCATCCGGAACGCATCGAAGCCCTGCGCCTTCTTGAACGCGTCGATGGCCTGTCCAACCACGTTCAGCAGCTGGTCGCCGGCCACCGGGGCGACCCGGCCGCCCTCGGCGATGAAGTCGATGCGCTTGCTGTTGACGATCTCCTGGTAGGTCCAGGCGCGGGTCACCCATTCGTCGTTTTCGAGCAGGAGCAGCGTCTGCGGCTGCAGGCGGGCCGTGCTGCTGATTTCGTCCAGCACCGCGGAAGTCTGTGCCGAAAACACGGCAACCACCTGCGCCGCCGCGCCGTAGATGGCTCCCATGCTGCGCAGGCACGCGGCGCGCGCGGGGTTGTCCAATGGAACACACAACGCGTCGAGCCAGATGGCCGGCGGCCGCAGCGCCCTGATCGCCGCCTCGAGCGCCGGCATGGCGCGGTCCGACATGGTTTGACCGGCCTGCAGCGGGTGCGCCGTTCGGCCGCGACCCCATGAATACGAGATGCAGGTGTATGGCGGCACCTGAGCCGCGTTGCCTATCGTCGTGTATTCGGTGGGCACCCACGACACGCCGCCCAGCTCGACCGCATGCCCGCCCGGCGGCACCGGTCCCGTCGCCGGCACCAGCAGCCTGAAAGTGTTTTCGACCGTGTCGCCGTGTACCGCGCTTGCCATATGCCGAGCCTCCCCACTGCGCCCGCAGGCCAGCGCATCAAGAACCAGATTTTGCCGAACGGCTATTTTGGACCGGAGTCAGGCGGCGGTAAACCCGCACCGGCCACGGCCGGCAGTGGCCACCACCTGCGCCAGCGGGCGGGCACGAACGGGCCGGGCGAACCGGGTGGACGGTACGACCGTGGTGCACAAACGGGTGGGCGGTGCAGGTGCGGCCATGGATGCCGATGCCCGACGCAGCACGTGGGATCGATGTCATGGCCCGGGAATGTCAGCCGCCGGCGGGATCGGCGCGGCGACGCGCTCGAACACGTACCGGATGAAAACGGCTGGAACAAGGCCGGCACCATCGCCGCCATGGCGCCCCGGCCGTTCACGGCGCTGTTCTGCGTCAACGACGTGCTGGCCATGGCCACCCTGTCGCGCCTGCAGCAAGCCGGCATCCGGGTGCCGCTGGACCGGTCGGTGCTCGGCTACGACGACGCGGAACTGGCGGCCTATACCGCCCCCACCCTGAGCACCGTGCGCATTCCGTCCGCCGCCGTGGCCGTCAACGCGTGCCGCCACCTGATGAACCTGTGTTATAGCTACGTGCTGGAGGTGCAGCGCAGCTTTGTTTCGGAGGTGGTGTCCCGTCGCTCGGTGGCGCCCGGCCCCCATCCACCGATCACGGACGCGACCCGGTCACCCGGCATCGCCTCCCTGGCTTCCCGAGCGCATGCTCAACCCACCTCCGTTGCACCACCATGAAAACACCGCTCTCCATCCAGCTCTACAGCCTGCGCACCCTGCCCAGCCTGGACGCCATGCTCGACACCGTCAAGGCCGCCGGTTACCGGCATGTGGAGCTGATCGGCAGCCACCTCGACGATGCCGCCCGGGTCCGCCAGGCGCTGGACCAGCGCGGGCTGTCCGTGTCATCCTCGCACGTCGGCATCGCCGCCCTGCGCGAGCGCTTCGACGCCGTGATGCAGGCCTGCAAGACCCTGGGTTTCACCCAGCTCTTCATGCCCTCCGTGCCGCCGGACGAGCGCCAGAGCCCCGATCCCTACTGGACCTTCCTGGGCCGCGAACTGGGGCAGATGGCATGGCGCGCCGCAGACCGGGGCATCGCGCTGGGTTACCACAACCACCACTGGGAGCTCCATGCGCAGGCCGACGGCCGCACGGCGCTGGAATGCCTGTTCGCGGGCGCCGGCAACGCGCCGCTGAAGTGGCAGGCCGATGTGGCGTGGCTGGTGCGCGGCGGCGCCGACCCGGTGGCATTGCTGCAGCGCCACCAGGACCGCGTGGTGTCGGTGCATGCCAAGGACCTTGCGCCCGCCAACACCAAGCTCGACCAGGACGGCTGGGACGACGTGGGCCACGGCGTGCTGGACTGGCGCAACACGCTGGCCGCCGCGAGCGTGGCCAATGGCGCCCGCTGGCTGGTGGCCGAGCACGACAAGCCCAGCGACCCGGCGCGGTTTGCGCGCAACAGCTACGCATTCCTGAACTCTTTGTGAACCAGCGAAGGAACACATGACATGAGCAAGACAGTCATCGGCATCATCGGCTGCGGCAACATCAGCGACGCCTATTTCAAGGGCGCCCAGCGCTCGGCCCTGGTCGAGGTGAAGGCCTGCGCGGACCTGCACATGGAGGCGGCGCGGGCCAAGGCGGCGCTGTACGGCACCACGGCAAAAAGCGTGGACGAACTGCTCGCCGACCCGGACATCACCCTGGTGGTGAACCTCACGGTTCCCGTAGCCCATGCCGCGGTGTCGCAGCAGATACTCCATGCCGGCAAACACGCGTATTCCGAAAAGCCCCTTGCCGCGCATTTCAGCGATGCCGCTGCATTGATTGAACTGGCCCGCAGCACGGGATTGCGCGTCGGCTGCGCGCCCGACACCTTCATGGGCGCCTCGCACCAGGCCTGCCGCCGCGTGATCGACGCGGGCGCCATCGGCCGGCCGGTGGGTGGCAGCGCGGTGGTGATGTCGCACGGCATGGAGAGTTGGCACCCGAACCCCGGGTTCTTCTTCAAGCCCGGCGCCGGGCCGATCCTCGACATCGGCCCCTACTACATCACGCAGCTCGTCAACCTGCTCGGCCCGGTGCAGCGCGTCGCCGGGCTGGCGACCATCGGCAATGCCACACGCACCGTCACCAGCGAGCCACTCAAGGGCAGTACGATCGAAGTGGAGGTACCCACCACGGTGAACGGGGTGCTGGAATATGCGAGCGGCGCGAACATCTCCCTGTCGGCGTCCTGGGACGTCTGGAAACACAACCGCACGTCGCCGATCGAGATCTATGGCACCGAAGGTTCGCTGCTGGGTGTGGACCCCAACTTCTTCGGCAACATCCCCAGGGTGTGCCAGCCGAACGGCGAATGGCAGGAGGTGGACATCAGCGCGCATCCGTTCGGCGTTGCCAACCGCGAATTGCGCAATGGCACGATGCAGGCCGACTACCGCATGGTCGGCCTGGTGGACATGGCCATGGCGATCCGCAACCACCGGCCCCACCGCGCCAGCGGCGAACTGGCGCTGCATGTGCTCGAGGTGCTGGAGGCGTTCGAGGCCTCGTCGCGCTCGGGCCGGTTTGTAACGGTGCACACCCGCTGTGCACGGCCCGAGCCGGTCCCGATGGGCACCGACGAGTCGGTGTTCGTCTGAATGGCAGGGCCGACCCGTCAACGACTATCCGCCCCAGCTTGAAAGAGAGACCAGCACGCACGAGGTCCAGTGCCCGACCATATATTGATCTTTCCCAAATTGATGACAAGTCAATGTCCGTTCGCCCTGAGCCTGTCGAAGGGAGCCTGTCGAAGGGAGCCTGTCGAAGGGAGCCTGTCGAAGGGAGCCTGTCGAAGGGAGCCTGTCGAAGGGAGCCTGTCGAAGGG
>JANMYG010000066.1:0-5368 GCA_031381865.1 Betaproteobacteria bacterium
CCCTTCGACAGGCTCCCTTCGACAGGCTCCCTTCGACAGGCTCAGGGCGAACGGACATTGACTTGTCATCAAATTGGGAAAGATCAATTGAAGCGGCGGTGAATGGCCAGGCGCAGGCCGTTGTCACCTTCAACATCCGCGATTTCGGCACCGCCGCCGCCCAGTTTGGAGTCGATCTTTGGTTGCCGCGTGAAGCACTGGCATTGTTGAAAGGATGAAGCATGAGTGATACCGCCACCTACCCGCTGCGCCTGCATCGCTCGATCAAAGCGGCCGTTGAAAAAATGGCAAAGAGCGAAGGCACCAGCATGAACCAGTTTGTCGTCACGGCAGTGGCGGAAAAACTCGCCGTGCTCAGCACTGCCGCCTATTTTTCCGAGCGCAAATCGCGCGCCGACCTGACCGCATTCAAGCGCATTCTCAAACGCAGGGGCGGTGCGGCGCCACGCGAAGGCGATGAAAACTTGTAGGCCTGTCCGCTGAGGTTGCGAACCACCGGACAACCACTGCGTCCATCTTTCCGCCACAGTGGCGACAGTGCGGTCACTTTGTTGGGGCTCGTCGCCGAAAGATCGTGCGCCTGTGCAAAGAAGATCGGTTGCGACAGCAACTGTCCGGCGGTCCGGTGGGTCGTCTCCGGCAAACACATCGCGCAGGTCGACCAGGCTTTGCGTGTCGGTGATGTCGCATGCCATGGGCCTCGTCTGGCGACGCACATCGCGACGGCGGTCGACGATGCGATACGCGCGAAGTTCCAGGGGCGGCTGGCACGCGAGGCGATGCGCCCGCCGGTCCACACGCAGGTGCTGTAGAAAACCGGCCGGCCGCAGGTTGCTGGGGTGATCTTCCTATCGATGCATTTGCACCGCGTCTGATATGACTCGAAAGGCGGTAAGCCTACTTTTTCCGTCACACAATTTTGTGTTCGTGGCCTTGAGCTTTGAAGCATCTGATTTCGGGCATCGAGTTCCCCTTTCATTTTTTTCATGGAGGTAAGCCAACCCACGGCGATTCAGATATTTTCTTGGCGTCCATTTGCTCAGCCAAAACTCGCTGATAGGCGCGGTACTCTCGCCATGAATTGGTTTCCTCGGTATTCGGAAACAGTCTATTCCTCTCGACATAGAAGGTGTCCACAAACTTCACCCAAGCCAATTTACCTCCGCGCGCAAGTTCGTAGCCCCGTGATTCCAAGGCGTCAAGCCGTTGACATTCAGGTTTGGAGCAACCGCTGGACTGAGGAGTTGGACATCGTTCTCTCGGAAACTAAGGTCCACCATCGATCGCTTGAATTTGCTTGTGGTTAACATCTCCGAAATCGAAATGCATTTCGGAATTCGCGAGTTGCAGAGGATGCAGATGAATGTACGACCATTGTTCATTCGATCACCTTGTCGGCGCTGATTAGGAGCGAGTGTGGAATAGTGATGCCCAGCGCCGTCGCGGTCTTGCGGTTGACGAACAACTCAAGTGTTGTGGGTTGCTCTACCGGCAGATCACCTGGTCTGGTGCCTTTCAAAATCCTGTCGACGTAACTCGCCGCACGTCGGTAAATGTCGACCTGGTTCTGTCCATAGCTCAGGAGACCACCTGCCTCTGCAGCTTCCCGAAATGCGAATATGGATGGTAGCCGATGCTTAGTGGTGTGTGCTGCGATCTGAAGTACTTGTTGAATGAAGAGCGGGTCGAGCGCCACAATGACCGCTCCGACGTTCTCTCGAGCCATTCTGGAAAATGCGCCCTCGATCTCTTGGGGAGTCTGCGCTTCCACCGCCAGAACCTTGATGCCGGATTTCTGCGACGCTGCCTGAACGTTCATCGGTATTGCGGCATGGGCCGTGTTGGCTGGATTCACCAGTATCGCCACGCGCGACAGCTTTGGCACGATCGTGAGCAGCAACTCGAGGTGTTTGGAGCTCAGGTCGCCAGCGAGGTTTGAAAGTCCAGTGATGTTGCTACCAGGCTGCGCCAGGCTCTTGACGAAGCCGGCGCCAACCGGGTCGACAGAGACCACCATGACAATAGGAATCCTGGTCGTAGCTTTCTGTGCTGCGATCACTCCTGGCGGTCCCAGCGCCATGATGACGTCTACTTTCAACTGTACCAACTCCGCCGCCATGCCGGGAAGACGCTCGTACTCGCCGTTCGCGAATCGCCATTCGATGATCAGATTCCTTCCCTCGACATAGCCGATTTCACTCATTCGCCGCGGAAACGCGCCGTAGTAGTCCGAATCGAGAGAAACTGGGCGACGGCGCGAAGACAGGAAACCGATCCGCCAGACCTTGCCCTGCTGCTGAGCGAAAGAGCCCAGTGGCGCCACAAGTAAGGCGGCCCCGACTGCCAGAACCAGACTGCGGCGCGCGTTCATTGACAATCCTCGGCTATGAAATGGACTTGGCCACTCCACTGCTCTTAGAACAGTTGCCGGTAACGCATTTCATGATACTTCGCATCTACTACCGGTCGAAGTCGAGCGACGGGCAGTCTCGACGCCCAACGTTCAAGGTAAGCGGCTGACAACGGCGCAGCGGAACTACGCAAAGCGAGACCCGCCGCCGCCCGGCGTTGGCTGTCCGCTTGAGCGATGGGTTGGACGAAGCCGCTGCGCGGCGCAATTCCGATGCCCCGCCCCACGATGTAATACGCATGGTCATGTCGTCAATCCTGTCGGCTTGATCATGCAGCATATTCCATCGAAGGAACACCCCCATGATGCCATTGAACAATGCCAGCCCGGCGTTCGAGCAGCGTTACGCCAGCCATCTCAAACACCTCAAACTCCAGGGCCTTCAGGCCAAGATGGTGGACGCCTACGCCCGCGTTATTCGCACCATAGGCGAGCATTTCGATTGGCAGATAGACACCCTGAGCGAGGACGAGCTGACGGACTACTTCCACCAGCGCATTGCCTCGCACTCCTAGAGCGCGGTCAAGCTCGACCTGTACGGCTACAAGTTCTACGTTGTCCACGTGCTGCGCCAGCCCCGGGGCCATGCCAGAATTGATCCGCCCACCCAAGACCAGCCGGCTGCCAGACATCGTCTCGGTGGAGCAAGCCCAGGCCCTGTTTGCCGCCACCCGCACCTTGAGCTACCGCGTGTTCTTCTTCACCGTGTACAGCCTGGCCCTGAGGCTCAGTGAAGGCCTCGCCCTGAGCGTGGCCGACATCGATGCCGAGCGCGAGCGCGTGCACGTTCGCGACTCCAAGGGCAACCGCGATCGCTTTGTGCCCCTGCCCGCAGCAACCTTGGTCGTGCTGCGCCGCTTCTGGCAGGAGCACCGAAACCCCGAACTGCTGTTTCCCAACCGGCACGGCAGCTTGTTGGCGGCAGCGCGTGCGAGAACGCCACTGGATCGCGGCGGCGTGCAACGCGCGCTGCGCCGATCCAGCCCCAACCAGTGGGTCGAGGCCGGCAAACCCAGCATCGTGAACTGGCCGTCGCGCAAGCTCGAAACCATTTTGGCGACGCACTACCCGACCCACATCCCGACCGCGGTCGACGACGCGATAGGCGCGAAGTTCCCGGTGCGGCTGGCGCGGGAAGCCATGCGTCCGGCGGAGCCCAAGCTGGTGTTGTAGAAAGGCGGCCGGCCGCGGCTGTGCGTGTCGGTTCGGTCGAGGCGATTGGCTGGTGCCTCGACCGTCCGCACCGGCCAGACCGCGCAGCCGCGGCGGGGCTTCGTCCATGGGCGCTTGGTCACAGACGCATCCACAAATCTGGTGGTGTGGCATCGGACGTCCCGACGGCACCTTCGGGCACCACGCCCGGGCGGGCAGGGGCTGGATTCGCGGACCACGGTAAACCGGCATCCGACCGACCTTGACAAACCCCCGCTCATGCAGCGGTCAGGTGCGTGCCCTGGCTTGTCGCGGCTCCGTCAGCAGATGCGCGGCAACTGCTCCCCGACCAGCGTGTCCACGATGCGCTCGCCGCCGAATCCAGTCCGCAGAATCACGAGGCCCTGCGGGCTTGCACTGACCTCGCCGATTTGCGCGGCATGTTGGCCTGCGGCGTGCCCGCGCATGGCGGCAAGTACGGCGGCAGCCCCTCGCCGCGGAACCACGGCGAGCAGCTTGCCCTCGTTGGCAAAATATAACGGGTCCAGCCCCAGAATCGCGCACACCCCCCTGACCTCGTCCCGGACCGGGATCGCTGCCTCGTCGATACGCATACATACGTTGGCAGCCAGCGCAAACTCGTTGAGCACGGTGGCCAGTCCGCCGCGGGTCGCGTCGCGCAGGCAGTGGATTTCCGGACAGGCCGCGACCATCGCCTGAACCAGGCCATGCAGCGGTTGAGAATCGCTTTCGATGGATACCTCCAGGGCCAGGTCGCCGCGCGCTTGCAGGATGGCCACTCCATGGTCGCCGATGCTGCCATTGACCAGCAGCACATCGCCCACCTGGGCCCGGCGGGCCGCAATCTCGATGCCGGTCGGTATGACACCGATGCCGGCCGTGTTGATGAACAGCTTGTCGGCCGCGCCACGATTGACGACCTTGGTGTCACCGGTAACGATCAAGACGCCGGCCGCCGCGGCCGCACGCCGCATCGATTCGGCGACCCGGCGCAGAATCGCAACCGGCAGGCCTTCCTCGATGATCACGCTGCAGCTCAGATAGAGTGGCCGCGCGCCGCTCATGGCCAAATCGTTCACCGTGCCATTGACGGCGAGGCAGCCAATGTCGCCGCCCGGGAAGAACAAGGGGTGCACGACATAGGAGTCGGTGCTGAAGGCAAGCCGATCACCATGGGCCGCAAGCTCGGCGATAGGAAACCGCGCCTGATCTTCCAGAACATTCAGCGCCGGATTGTCAAAGCGCGCGACGAATACCTCTTCAATCAGATCGTGCATGGCCTTGCCGCCACCACCGTGCGCCAGCGTGATGGTCGTGTCACGAAGCTTGTTGCCGTTGCGTGCGGGGGTTTCGGGCGTGGCCGCGTTGGTGTTCATGTTTCAGGCGCGCGGCTTACCGGGGTTCGTTCGCTCTGCGAGTTGCGGCGCGAGCTTGCTTGGGGCGGCCCGGCGCGGCGCTCATGCCATTGGTACGCCGGCGTCGCGCTGGCGTGTGAGGTGGATGCGTCCATAACTGTACTGGGCCGCGCAGGCACCTTCGGACGAGACCATGAGCGCGCCGATCGGGGTTTGCGGCGTACACGCGGTACCAAACACCTTGCACTGCCACGGTTTGATGACACCTTTGAGCACCTCACCACACTGACACGCCTTGGGGTCGGCAATCTTCAGGTTGGGCACGGCGAACCTGCGCTCGGCGTCAAAAAACGCGTATTCGGCGCGGATGCGCACACCCGAGTGGTCGATCGAGCCCAGGCCGCGCCACTCGAAGAACTCGCGCAGTTCG
>JANMYG010000084.1:0-1711 GCA_031381865.1 Betaproteobacteria bacterium
GGAGCGCGCGGCGCGCCTGGGTTACGCCACCGCCACCGACCTGGCGGACTACCTGACCAAAAAGGGCCTGCCGTTTCGCGACGCGCATGAAACCGTGGCCCACGCCGTCAAGGCGGCGATCGCCAAAGGTGTGGACCTGTCGGAGCTGCCGCTGGATGTTTTGAAACAGTTCAACCCGGCCATCGAAGCCGATGTTTTTGAGGCATTGAGCCTGCGTGGTTCACTGGAGGCGCGCGACATCCTGGGCGGCACGGCGCCGGCCCAGGTCCGGGCCCAGATACAGCGGCATCGCCAGCGCCTGGCATGACCGACCCGACACCAAGGAAACAACCCATGTTCACACGCCGTCGCTTTATCGTACCGTGCCTGCTGGGGCTGTCGCTGGCCCTCGCCGGCTGCTCCAAACAGGAGTCCACGACGCCTGCCGCCGCAAGCGCCAAGCGCAGCATCTCGCTCGACATCGTCGCGGCCGAAGCCAAGGGCTTCACGGTCGGCGCCATGATGAGCGCCAACCCGGCTTATGTCTTCTTCGACCCCCAGTGCCCGCATTGCGCCCGCCTGTGGCAGGCGTCGCTGCCGCTGCAGAAAAAGGCCAAGTTCGTCTGGATACCGGTCGGCATCATCAACGCCACCAGTTCGACCCAGGGCGCCGCCCTGTTGTCCGCGGTCGATCCGGCGCAACGCATGGCGGAGCACGAGCAGTCATTGCTGGCCGGCCAGGGCGGCATATCGGCATCGTCCAGCGTCGCGCCCGAAGTGGCGCAGGCGATCAAGGGCAACACGGCGCTGTTCAACAACCTGGGCATCGAGTCGGTGCCGCATATCGTGGCCAAAAATGCGCGCACCGGCCAGATGGTGGTCCACAGCGGTTCGATGGACACGCGCGCGCTGGCCGACCTGCTCGGCGTCGACCCGCCCTGAACCTTAAGAATCGGTTAAGCGCGACGGCCCAGAATCCGGGTTGCTCCAAAGGATCTGCCCCGTGCGACTGCTGCTGGTTGAAGACGACACCATGATCGGCGACCAGGACGGGGCCACCTGTCTGACCATCGACGACTCCGGCCCTGGCATCGCACCCGCGCAACGCGAGCGCGTATTCGAGCCCGTATTCGAGCGCTTTTTTCGAGGCCACACGCGCGACCCGAGTGGCAACGGGCTCGGGCTGGCCATTGCCAACGCCATTGCGCTGCGCCACCACGTCGCGCTGCGACCCGAAGAACTGCGCGCCGCGGGTGTAGACGCCGGCCTGCTGATAGAGGACTCGACCGGCGCCGCCGCGTCGGCTGGCGTCGAGCCCGGCGATGTGCTGCTCGCCATCAACGGAACCAGCGTGAAGAATGTCGAGCAGGTGCGTGCGGCGGTGGCCAGATCGGACAAGTCGGTCGCCTTGTTGATCCAGCGCGGCGACGCGCCGGCTATTGGTGGGTCGGTGGCGGTCCGCCGACCGATGTTTCAAGTGCCCGATTTCGACGTCGTTACCCGGCGGGCGCCGGGCCCGACATTCAATTAATTTCAAACGCCGCGCGCCACATTTCAAACCGGGCGGCCAGGGCAGCGCTTACCATGCACACAAATTCACGGAGACAGCGATGCCCGTCATCACCAACATCGAAGACCTGCGCGTGCTGGCGCAAAAACGCGTGCCGCGCATGTTCTACGACTACGCCGATTCCGGGTCCTGGACCGAAAGCACCTACCGCGCCAATTCGGA
>JANMYG010000088.1:0-18460 GCA_031381865.1 Betaproteobacteria bacterium
CGTGTTTCACCATTGACAGGCCTAGTGCGATTTTTGTCCTGCCCACGGAGCTTGCTCGCCCATGACCTCACCCAACTACGCACAGCGCCGCGCCACACTGGCGGCCCAACTTGGCAACAACGGCATCGCGATCGTCCCGACGGCGCCGGAGCAGCCGCGCAACCGGGACAGCGATTTTCTGTACCGGCACGACAGTTATTTCCATTACCTGAGCGGCTTCGCCGAGCCGCGGGCGTGGCTGGTGATCGCGGGTGACGGGCGCACGACGTTGTTCTGCCAGCCCAAGGACATGGAGCGCGAAATCTGGGACGGCTACCGGGTCGGGCCGGCCGAGGCCCCAGCGCGGCTGGGCGTGGATGCAGCCTATTCGGTCGCCGAACTCGACGCGCAAATGCCCAAGCTGCTGGACGGTCGCGATGTGGTCTGGTTTCCGTTTGGCATCCACAAGGGGCTGGAGTCGCGCATCGACGGCTGGCTGGGGAGTTTGCGCGCCCGGGTGCGTTACGGCGCCTTGTGCCCGCAGCAGCAGCGTGACCTGTGCAGCCTGCTCGACGAGATGCGGCTGCTAAAGGACCCGTCCGAGCAGGACACCATGCGCCGCGCGGCGCAGATCAGCGCCGGCGCGCACATCCGCGCCATGCAACTGTCGGCCCGCATGCTGCGCGACAACCAGGACGTGCGCGAATACCACCTGGATGCCGAACTGCTGCACGAGTTCCGGCGCCACGGCTCGCAGTACCCGGCTTACGGTTCGATCGTGGCGGCGGGTGCCAACGCCTGCGTGTTGCACTACCGTGCCGACGCGGCCCCGGTGCGCGATGGTGAACTGGTGCTGATCGACGCCGGTTGCGAACTTGACGGTTATGCCAGCGATATCACGCGCACATTCCCCGCCAACGGCCGGTTCACGGGCCCGCAACGCGCGCTCTACGACCTGGTGCTGGCCAGCCAGGAAGCAGCCGCCGCGGTCACCAAGGCCGGCGCACGCTTTACCGACCCGCACGACGCCAGCGTGAAGGTGCTGGCGCAGGGCATGCTCGACCTCGCGCTGCTGGACCGCAACAAGGTCGGCATGCTCGAGGATGTGATCGAGAAACGCGCCTACTTCCAGTTCTACATGCACCGCACCGGCCACTGGCTGGGCATGGACGTGCACGATTGCGGCGGCTACCTCGAACCCGGCGAGCTGGGCCAGACCAGCGAGCGCAAGGACGCCTTGACGGGCGAGACCATCGTCAACCGGCCGGCCCGCGTGCTGCGCGCCGGCATGGTGCTGACGATCGAGCCCGGCCTCTACGTTCGGCCAGCCGAGGGCGTGCCGGAGCAGTTCCACAACATCGGCATCCGGATCGAGGACGATGCGATCGTGACGGCCACCGGTTGCGAGTTGATCAGCCGCGGCGTACCGGTGAATGCCGATGAAATCGAAGCCCTGATGCGGCCATGACCGTATCTGCCGATACGACCGACAACACCGCAGCCCGGTACTGACCGCGGCCCGCCGCACCGGTCGCCACCGAACCATGTCCAGCGAGCTGCAGCTCCGGTACCGTGAGCAGGGTTATGTGGTGTTGCCAGATTTCAAGACGCGGGCCGAACTGTCTGCCGTGCGCACCAGGGCCGCCATGATCGTCGACGCCTTCGATCCGGCCGAGAGCGCCGCCATCTTCACCACCCGTGAACAGGACCGCAAGGTGGACGACTACTTCTTGGGCTCGGGCGACAAGGTCCGATGTTTCTTCGAGGAAGAGGCGTTCGATGCCGACGGAGCGCTCAAGCAGCACAAGGCTTTGTCGATAAACAAGATCGGGCACGCGCTGCATGACCTCGACCCGGTGTTCGACGCGTTTTCGCACGGCAGCGCCCTGGCCGCGCTGGCGCAGGAAATCGGGCTGGCGCAGCCCCAGATCTGGCAGTCCATGTACATATTCAAACAACCTGGCATCGGTGGCGAGGTGCGCTGGCACCAGGACGCCAGCTTCTTCGTGACCACTCCGATCAGCGTGACCACATTCTGGTTCGCGTTGGAGGACGCGCACCTGGGCAACGGCTGCCTGTGGGTCGAACCCGGGGGCCACCGGGGTCCGCTGCGCGAACGGTTCGTGCGCAATGGCATTGGCGCGGCGATCGAGAAACTCGACGATGCACCGTGGCCCGATTCCGGTTCTGCCGTGCCGCTGGAGGTGGGCGCCGGCACACTGGTCGTGTTCCATGGCCTGTTGCCGCATCACAGCGCGGCCAATCGCTCGCCGGTCTCGCGCCACGCCTACACGCTGCACGCCACCGACGCCGGCAGCGCCTATTCGCCCGCCAACTGGTTGCAACGGGGTTCCGGGCTGCCGGTGCGGGGTTTCCTTTGACTTTGACGTTGGCCAGCACCCCCGCGCGCGCAGGCGCGTGGACGTGCCGGCCATTGCGCCGGTTGTTGCTTTGCGCGCTGGCAGTGGCTTGTTGCCAAGCCCGTGGCGCCGATGATTTTCTGTACACGGTGCAAGCGGGTGACCATCCCTGGAACATCGCCCAGCGTTTCCTCAGGGACCCGTCGTACGGGGTCCGGCTGAAACAGCTCAACCGCATCGCGGACGACCGCCGGTTGCCACCCGGCACCCAGCTGCGGATCCCGGCCGAGTGGCTCAGGTTGCGCGCCCTGCGTGTGCGCCTGTTGGCCGTGTATGGCGACACCGTCGTCGTCCCTGCTACCGGTGTGGGCCGAGCGGCCATCGTCGGCGACGAGCTGCTGCCGGGCGCCCTGCTGCGAACCGGCCCGCAGGCGAGCGCCACGCTGGAATTCGACGACGGTTCCCGGGTACTGGTGCGCCGCGACACCGAGTTGCGGCTGGTGCGGTCTGCGCAAGCGCTGATTCACGCCGGCGCGCTCGTGGAGATCGACCTGTTGCGCGGTGCGTTCGAAAACGTCGTCAAACCGGTTGCCAACCCGTCCGGGCGCTTCGAAATCCGCTCGCCGGCAGCCATAGCGGCGGTACGGGGAACGCAGTTTCGTGTCAGCGCGACCGACACCCATAGCCGCACCGAAGTGCTCGAGGGCGGCGTGCTGGTCGCCAATCCGGCTGGACAATCCGCCACCGGCGCCGGCCTCGGCACCCTGGCCGAACTGGGGCGGGCGCCCGACCCGCCGACGCCCTTGCTCGCCGCGCCGGATCTCTCCGCGCTGCCGGAACGCTTCGAGCGCCTGCCGATCGACTGGCCGCTGCCGGCGGTGGCCGGTGCGGCGCAGTACCGGACGCAGTTTGCACCCGACGACCGGTTCTCCTTGCTCCTGTCGGATGAAGTCGCCGCCGCCCCGCGGGCGCGCGCGTCGGACATCGCGGACGGCAGTTATGTGGTGCGCATGCGTGCCATCGATGGCAACGGACTCGAAGGGCTGTCGGCCGAGCGCGCGCTGGAGGTCTACGCGCGCCCGGAACCGCCGCTGCTGATCGAACCCGCGCCAGACGCGGTCACGGTGTCGGAGCGACCCACGTTCAGGTGGAGCCGGGCAAATGCCGCCTGGCACTACCGGCTCGAAATAACGCCGGCCGACACCAGCGCCGGGACCACGCCACTGCAGAAGACGCTAACCCCGTCTGACGGTGCCACGCTCCAGGTGGAGCTGCCGGTCGGCGTCCACAGCTGGCGGGTCGCGTCGGTCGACCCGGCACGCGGGCGCCAGGGTCCATGGGGCGACCGCCAGTCTTTCCGTCGCGTATTGCCCGGCCCGGGTGTGGAGCCGCCAAAGGTCACGGCCGGCAGTGTCACCTTGCGCTGGTCGACCCAACCCCGGGTCAGCAGTTACCGGCTGCAGGTCGCCGGCGACGACACCTTCGGCCGATTGCTCGCGGATGTGCGGCCCACCGTCCCACAACACCAACTGGAACACCTCGTCGCCGGCACCTACCACATCAGGGTGCAGTCGACCGGAGACGACGGTTATGTCGGACCCTGGGGCGCGGCGCAATCGTTCACCGTGCCGCCCGAGCCGCCGCCCGAGTACTGGAAAGCGCTGCTGATCCTGCTGCCGTTCTTGCTGGCGTTATGAATCCAACCGCCCCGGAGCCCCCTGCACGACGCGTCGGCCCAGGTCGATGGGGCCGCGCACTGCAGGGCCGAACGCCTTGGATCGTGGCTATGGTTGCCGTGTTGTTGCTCGCCTGGGGTGCGCCGACCGGCCTGACACGCCTGGACCTGCTGGCCTACGACCTGATGCTGCCCGAGCGCCCGGCGGCGCAGCAGCCCGCGGTGGTGCTCGCCATCGACGACGAGAGCCTGGCCACGCTGGGACGCTGGCCATGGCCGCGCGACATCCACGCCCGCATGGTCGATCACTTGCGTGAAGCCGGCGCTTCGGTGATCGGCCTGACGCTGATGTTTCCCGAGCCCGACCCGGCCGGTGATGCGGCGCTGGCCGACGCCATCAGGCGCCATGGACGCGTGGTGTTGCCCGTGGTGCCGGTGCAGCAGCCCGATGGCGGCATCACCGAGGGTGGGCCGACTCCCGTCCTGCGCGCGAGTGCGGCCCGGCTCGGACACGCCGACGCCGAAATCGACCTGGACGGACAGGTGCGCCGGATCTATCTGCATGCCGGCGCTGGGCAGCCAACACATCCGGCGCTGGCGCTGGCGGTGCATGACTTGCTGCCGGCCCAGTCGGGCTACGCCACCTTGCCCGGCCTGCTGCGCGTAAAGGACGACGGCGCCGCGATACCGCGGCGCACCTGGGCGCGCGACCAGGAAGTCCTTCTGCCGCGGGCGCCAGCGCAACCGAGCATTTCCTTTGCGCGCGCGCTGCAGGCGCCGGGCCTGTTGTCTGCAGTGCGCGGACGGGCGGTATTCGTCGGCATCACTGCCCCCGGGCTCGGCGGCGAGCTCGCGACGCCGGTGTCTGGGCGCCAGTCGATGATGCCGGCGGTGGCGTTCCACGCCAATGCATTCGAAGCCTTGCGCGGCCGTTCTCTGATTGCCCCGGCGTCCATGGCGCAGCAACTGGTGTTTGCGTTGCTCATGGTGTCGAGCCTGGCGCTGTGGCCGCTGCGCACCGAACGCCACCACCTCCTGCTCGCCGGCATCAGCGTGTGCCTGCCACTGCTGGTCAGTGTGGCAGTGCTGCACACCAGCCAGTTCTGGCTGGCGCCAGGCGCGTCGGTGCTTGCCCTGGTGGCCGCGCGTGTCGTGTGGCTGGGGCTGCATTTGCGGACCAGCCGCGACCGGCTGGCGCGCGCGCGCCAACATTCGCTGGCCACGCTGGAGGCGATCGGCGACGCGGTGCTCACCATCGACAGGCAATCGACCGTGCGTTATGCCAATCCGGTGGCGCAGCGGCAGTCGCAAGGCGCGAATTTGGTGGGACTTCAACTGGCCGCGGCCATACCGCTGACGGCGCAAAGCACTGCGCTGCTCGGTGCTGCCGCACGGGAGTGCATGCGCAGCGGCCGTAGCGTGCGCCTGTCCACCGACCTGGGCCTGACCGAGTCTGCGGGCCCGGCGCGCATCCTGCGCGCCACTGTCAATCCACTGCGCGGCCCGGGCGACAGGATGGAAGGCGCGGTGGTAGTGCTGGCCGATGTGACGGAGGCCGTTGCAAGCGCAAGCCAGCTCGAACATGCCGCGACGCACGACGCCTTGACCGGCCTGCCCAACCGGGTCTTGCTGCGCGACCGCCTCGACCTCGCCTTGGCGCGCGTGCAGCGACTCGGCAGTTCGATCGCGATCCTGTTTCTGGACCTCGACCGCTTCAAACGCATCAACGACAGCCTGGGACACAGCCTCGGTGATGAAGTGCTCAAGGTCATGGCCGAACGGCTAAAAGGCATCTGCCGCAGCACCGACTTCGTGGCACGCTGGGGTGGGGACGAGTTCGTGGTGCTGATGGAGGATGTGTCAGGCGCCGAGGCGGTCGCGGTGGCGGCCGCCAAGCTGATCGCGACTCTGGGCGAAGACATCGACGCCAACGGCATTCGGCTGCCCAGCGCCTGCAGCGTCGGGATCGTGATGGCGCCGCAGGACGGGATCGACGTCGACGTGCTGATGGCCAAGGCCGACACCGCCATGTACCGGGCCAAGTCGCACCCCGACACCGGTTTCCATTTTTATTCGTCCGAGCTCAAGATCTGGACCCGCGAGCGCCTGGCGATCGAGGTCGACCTGCGCCACGGACTGCGCAACGCCCAGTTCGAACTGCATTACCAGCCCCAGTACGATTTGCGCAACGGCGCGCTGGTCGGCTTCGAGGCCTTGCTGCGCTGGCGCCGCACGCCCGAGTTGCTGGTGCAGCCGGACCAGTTCATAGGTGTCGCCGAGGAAACTGGCCTGATTGTCGAGATCGGTGCCTGGGTCGTGATGCAGGCGGCCAAGGATGTCGCGTCGTGGCTCGCAGCCGGGCAACCGCCGATGCCGGTGGCGGTCAACGTGTCGGCGCGCCAATGCGTGAACCGCAATATCGTCGAGGTGGTGCGCAACGCCTTGCGCGAGACCGGCATCCCGGCCTCGCTGCTGAAGCTCGAGATCACCGAAACCACCGCCATGACCGACGCCGAGCAGGTGGTCGAACTGCTCGAGGAGATCAGCGCGCTGGGCGTGCGCATCGCCGTGGACGACTTCGGCACCGGTTACTCATCACTGGCGTACCTGAAGCGTTTTCCGATCGACGAGCTGAAGATCGACCGGTCCTTCGTGCAGGACGTGGCGACCGATTCGGACGACGCCGCGATCGTGCGCGCGACGATCGCACTGGCGCACGAACTCGGCATCCTGGTGGTCGCCGAGGGCGTCGAGACGGAGCAGCAAAACACCTTCCTTTCGGAACAGAACTGCGACATCGTGCAGGGTTATCTGTACGGCCGCCCGCAGCCGAACCTGCGCGATGCGCGTGCGCCGCGGCACCGGTCTACGTGAATCTACATAGCCGGGTTTCCCAATACCCGGGTCTACAATCCCAGCCTCCCCCAAGCGGCGCCGGCTGGCCTTCCCGGCATGGCCGTTGCCCGCAGGAACCCACCCATGTCCGACACCACCCCAAATTCCGACGACAAGCGCGCCGAGTTGCGCAAGGCCGCGCTCGAATACCACGAATTCCCCACACCCGGCAAGATCGCGGTCGAGGCCACCAAGCAGCTGGTGAACCAGCATGATCTGGCGCTGGCCTATTCGCCCGGAGTGGCGGCGCCGTGCGAAGAAATAGTCAAGGATCCCAATAACGCCTTCAAGTACACCAGCCGCGGCAACCTGGTGGCGGTGATCACGAACGGGACGGCGGTGCTTGGCCTGGGCGATATCGGGCCGCTGGCGGCCAAGCCGGTGATGGAGGGCAAGGCCGTCCTGTTCAAGAAATTCGCCGGCATCGACGTGTTCGACATCGAGATCAACGAAAAGAACGACCTCGACAAGCTGGTCGACATCATCGCCGCCCTCGAGCCTACGTTCGGCGGCATCAACCTGGAAGACATCAAGGCGCCCGACTGCTTTTATGTGGAACGCAAGTTGCGCGATCGCATGAAGATCCCGGTGTTCCACGACGACCAGCATGGCACCGCGATCGTGGTCGGCGCGGCCATGCTCAACGGCCTGAAGGTGGTGGGCAAGGACCCGAAGAAAGTCAAACTCGTCACCTCCGGTGCGGGTGCCGCCGCGCTCGCCTGCCTGGGCTTGCTGGTGAAACTGGGGATCCCGCGCGAGAACATCTACGTGACCGATCTGGCCGGCGTGGTCTACACCGGCCGCACCGAACTGATGGACGCCGACAAGATCGTCTTCGCGCAAGACACCACCGCGCGCACGCTGGCAGAGGTGATCGCCGGCGCCGACATCTTCCTGGGTTTGTCGGCCGGTGGCGTACTCAAGCCCGAGATGGTGCGGACCATGGCCGCCAATCCGCTGATATTCGCGCTGGCCAATCCCACGCCCGAAATCTCCCCGGAAGAGGTCAAGGCGGTGCGCAGCGACGCAATCATGGCGACCGGACGCACCGACTACCCGAACCAGGTCAACAACGTCCTGTGTTTTCCGTATATCTTCCGTGGTGCACTGGACGCCGGCGCGTCCACGATCACGCTGGAGATGGAGATCGCGGCCGTCCATGCCATCGCCGAACTGGCGCAAGCCGAGCAAAGCGACGTTGTCGCGGCCGCTTACGGTGGCCAGCAGCTGGCGTTCGGACCGGAATACCTGATTCCGAAGCCCTTTGACCCGCGCCTGATGATGAAAATCGCGCCAGCGGTGGCCAAGGCGGCGGCCGACAGCGGGGTCGCGATCCGGCCGATCCAGGACATGGCCGCGTACCGCGATCGGCTGCAGAGTTTTGTCTATGCGTCCGGCACGGCGATGCGGCCGATCCTTGCGGCGGCCAAGAATGCGAGCCGCAAACGGGTGGCATTTTGCGAAGGCGAAGAGGAACGGGTGCTGCGCGCCTGCCAGATCGTTGTGGACGAAGGCCTGGCGCGCCCGACCCTGATCGGACGGCCGCAGGTGATGGCCCAGCGGATCGAGAAATTCGGCTTGCGGCTGCGCGAAGACCTCGACTACGACGTAGTCAACGTCGAGCAGGACGCGCGTTACCGCGATTTTTGGCAGACCTACCACCGCATGACCGAGCGCATGGGTACGACGGTGCAGATGGCGAAGATCGAAATGCGCCGCCGGCTGACCCTGATTGGCGCCATGCTGCTGCACAAGGGAGACGTGGACGGCATGATCTGCGGCACCTGGGGCACCACTGCGATGCACCTGACCTACATCGACCAGGTCATCGGCAAGCGCCTGGGCGGCAGCCCCAGCACGCCCCAGGATGTGCCGATCTATGCCTGCATGAACGGTCTGCTGTTGCCGGAGCGCCAGGTGTTTCTGGTCGACACCCATGTCAATTACGATCCGAGCGCCCAGGAACTGACCGAGATCACGGTCATGGCGGCGGAAGAAATGATGCGTTTCGGAATCCGGCCGAAGGCGGCGCTTCTGTCCCACTCGAATTTCGGCAGCAGCAACTTGCCCAGTGCACTCAAGATGCGCCGCACGCTGGAACTGCTCCGGATCGAGGCGCCGTGGCTCGAAGTCGATGGCGAAATGCACGGCGATGTCGCGCTCGACGGCGCAGCCCGGGCGGCGGCGATGCCCAACACCACTCTAGCGGGTAACGCCAATTTGCTGGTCTTTCCGAATATCGATGCGGCCAACATCGCTTACAACCTGCTCAAGACCGCCGCCGGCGGCAACATTGCTATCGGTCCGGTGCTGCTCGGAGCGGCCAGGCCGGTCCACATCCTGACCGCCAGCACCACCGTGCGCCGCATCGTCAACATGACGGCGCTGACGGTTGCCGACGCCAACGCAACGCGTTGAGGATTTTCGACAAAGCAAGTGCTGACTTCAAGAATTTGATGCGGCGCAATATCTGCCTAAATTTTGTGCAGGTACTTGCAATTTCCAGCCGTATGAGCGACACTACGACTCTTGAAATTTGCGGGTAAACCCGAGGTTTTGTCAGGGGTCGGTCATGGCGGGTGTCACGGGCTTCAAGTTAGTACTTACTGGCTTTTTGCTTGCGGCCGCGTCTGTTACAGGCTTTGTGCAGGCCAAAGGTCCAGCTGAAGCAGGTGCCGCCGCAACGATTTCAGCTTCGGAACTGCCGGCCCAAGGTGTTCAGACCTACCAACTGATCGCTAAAGGTGGACCGTTTCCGTACGAAAAAGATGGTGCGGTATTTGGTAATCGTGAGCGCTTGCTTCCGGCAAAGAGTCGCGGTTATTACCGTGAGTACACCGTGAAGACGCCTGGATCAAGCCATCGGGGTACACGTCGCATTGTGTGTGGCGGCGAACCTCGGTCGCCAGACGCGTGTTATTACACCGCCGATCATTACGCGAGTTTTCGCCGGATCGTGCAGTAGATTTGTTTGATTTTTTTTGAAAGTGATACGGGGATGGATATGCCACTTCGTCAAGAAACCGACGCGCCATTGCGCGGCGTGAGAACCAATATCGTCCAGTCGATCCGTGCCTTTCGGGTGCAGGATCTACAAGACGCCGCCCAAAACCTGGGCCAGCATTTCCTGTACGCGAACCTGGCCAACGCGCAATCCAAGCAGGAGGTGCTGGACATGATCGGCCAGCAGTTCACGTTGCCGGCCCATGTGGGCAAGAATTTCGACGCCTTGTACGACAGCATGACCGATCCGGTCCACAAGTCCGGGCCCCAGCCCGGTTTTGTCGTGGTGTTGGAGCACATTCCGGCGAATGCGAAATTCGACAAGGAAGCGCGTGAGCAACTGCTGGACATCTTCAGGGACGCGGCCGATTATTGGGGCGACCGAAAGATACCGTTCCGATGTTTCTATTCTTTTCTGTAGCCCGTTCTGCACACACCAGCCAAGCAGAACGGGCTAACGAGGCAAAGAGCGAAGGTCACGGTGCGGATGCACTGGCCGGTATCGCACTCACCACTGAATCGGGCGAAAAGATGCCAACCGACAAGCTGTTGGACGTGTCGCCCCTGGCGCTGCGCATGAGCAGCCCGTTCAACGCGGGGTACTGGCTGGCAGCAGCCTGAGCAACTACCGGGTGCCGGCGCCCAACCAAAAGCCCGTCCCATGGATGGGCTTTTTCATGCGCATTGCGCCAGCGCCACGTATTCCTCGACGCTGACCTCCTCGGCACGGCGCTGCAGATCGAATTCGCCGGCAAAGGCGGCCGCCTCCAGCCAGC
The DNA here is from genome assembly GCA_031381865.1 of Betaproteobacteria bacterium. Taxonomy (GTDB): domain Bacteria; phylum Pseudomonadota; class Gammaproteobacteria; order Burkholderiales; family Burkholderiaceae_C; genus CAISIP01. The sequence goes on from JANMYG010000088.1 coordinate 10,689, forward strand.
GCCCCAGAGTGTGGCGCAACAGCTTGCGCCGCTGGCTGAACGCAACCTGCACCAATTCGCCCAGTCGCCGCATATCCACCGGCGCGGGACCACGCCTTGGAACCATTCTGACCACCGCGCTGTCCACGCGTGGCGGCGGCTGAAAGCTCTCCGGCGGAACAGGCAGGACGTTTTCCATAACGTAGCGCCATTGCAACATGACGCTCAGACGGCCGTAGGCCGAGGTCGCGGGCCGCGCCACCATACGCTCCACGACTTCCTTTTGCAGCATGAAATGCTGGTCGATGATGGTGTCGGCGAATTCGAACAGGTGAAACAGTATGGGCGTCGAGATGTTGTAGGGAAGATTGCCCACCACCCGCAACCACGCCGCCGCAGGCTCGGGGCTGCCCGCACCGCCGACGTCGGCCAAGGGGCGTCCGAGCTGGCCGAAATCGACCTTGAGCACATCCGACACGATCACCGTCAAGTCCGTGCGCTGGCGCAAGCGCGCGGCAAGGTCCCGGTCCAGTTCGATCACGGTCAAATGGCCCAGGCGCTCCACCAGTGGCTGCGTCAACGCCGCCAGACCTGGTCCGATTTCCACCATCAGCTGGCCGGGACTGGGCGCAATTTCGCGCACGATCGCGTCGATGATGGCCTGGTCGGTCAGGAAATGCTGGCCGAAGCGTTTTCTGGGAACGTGTTCCCGCAACCGGTTGGCCTTAGCGCCCAATTTGGCCTGCCGACTGGCAACCGCCAGCAATCGGTCGAGCGCAGACGCGCAAGTCAACCCGTTCAGCCACCGCCAGTCAGCCGGGGGGCTCGCGCATTTCGACGTATGCGCGCGCGCGAAGGTCCTGCACCCACGCGAGATACGCCTCGTCGAGTTTCTTCTCGCGCACGATCGCGCGCACCGCATCACGCTGCTCACGCACGCTGAGCGGCACGGTGCGGCGCTCGGCCACCTGGATCAAGTGAACGCCAAACCGCGAAACCAGTGGTTCGCTGATCTGACCCACAGCCAGGGCGTTCATGGCCTCCTCGAATTCCGGCACGAACTGGCCGGGCCCGGCCCAGCCAAGGTCACCGCCCTGCTCGGCGCTTCCATCCTGCGAGTTCTGCCTGGCCAAGGTGGCAAAGTCGGCCGTGCCGGCAAGGACGCGCGCACGGAAATCAGCCAGTTTCTGGCGCGCCGCCGCCTCAGCCATTTGCGCCGAAGGCCGCAACAGGATGTGCGCGGCACGGGTCTGGACCACACTGGTGGCTGGCATCCCGCTGGCACGGCGTTCAATGACCTTGAGGACATGAAAACCCGCGCCGGATCGCACCAGGGTCAGTCCGCCCACACCGAGGTCGCGCGTCGCGTCGACAAAAAGCGCGGGGTACCGGTCGGCCCGCCGCAAGCCCAGTTGTCCGCCACTGGCAGCATCCGCGGCGTCCGACAATTCGCGCGCCATGGCGGCGAAGTCAGCCCCGGCGCGGGCCCGGTCCAGCACCCGCTGCGCCTTGGCCTGGGCGGCGGCGGTCTGCTCCACGCTCGCATCATCCGGCAGCGCCGACAGGATGTGGGCGATATGGACCTCCATCGCGGTCGCATCCTGGTTTTTCTGCTGGTCGCGCAGGTACTGGTCGATCTCGAGTTCGGACACCCGTACTTTCTGGCTCACCTCGCGCTCGCGCACGCGCGTCATCAGGATCTGGTCGCGCAGCTGGTTGCGGAACTGGCTGCGCTCGACTCCATCCGCTGCCAGGCGGCGGTATATTTCCGCCACTTCGATCTGGTTCTGCCGCGCCACGTTGCGTTCGGCTTCGTCGATCGCCGCCTCGTCGACCTTGATGCCGGATTCGCGCGCCAGGTGCAGCTGCGTGCGGTCGCTGATCAGCCGCTCGAGCACCTGCGCCACGAGCTCCGGTCCACTGGGAACCGCCTGCTGCGCTTGCGCGAGTTGCCGCGCGACGCGCTGCACTTCCAGGCGTACCTGGTAGTTCGTGATCGGCTCCGAATTGACGACCGCGACGATATAGTCGGCCGGCCTCTGAGCACCCGCGACCGGTGGACCGCCTGCTGGACTCGCTGCCGGCAAGGACGGCAGCCGCAGGCCCTGGGCGCTGGCGCTGACGGCGGTGCCGGCAAGCAGGCCGGCCAAGCACAGGTGTACAAGCAAGCGCATGGTCGCGCCACGTTGGCGCGCTCCCGCTCGGGAGCGACGCCGCCGCAAGCTGGCCTTGGGGGCGGTCAATACGCAGAGGGTCATCATGGATCAATCGTAATTGCTGAAGCGGCTGGGTGAGCTGGTTGTCTCACGCAGATACTGGTACCGCGGGATGTTCTGTTTCAGGGTCTGCAAGGGGTTGGCGCCGAGCCGGGAAAAGCCCACGAATTCGAGCTGGAACATGATGCGCTGGTTCGCCGACGAACTGCTGGTCTGGAGTCTTTCCAGCACGACCCGGCCCAACCAGCAGCCACCGTCGTACTCCAGCCCGACGATCGAGTCTACCAATTTGCCCTCGCGCAGGCTGAAGTTCATGCGCCCGACGGTGTACCAGCGGCCCTCGCCCTGGCCGCGTCCGACGCCCAGTTCCTCGCCCCGGTCGCCCCACAAGTCGTTCAAGGGCCACTGCCAGCCGACATCGAGCTGCTCGCTGGCGCCGCGCTGCAAGCGGTAGGCGGCGGTCACGACGCGGTAGTTGCCGGGGGTATACCGTCCTCCGACGGTCGAGCGAATGGAACGCCCAGCCGCCGGGTCGAACTGGATCGTCGAGTCGAACGACCAGCGCGGGTCCAGATTGACGGTGGCGGCGACCAGCACGTCGCTCAGGCCCTTGGCCACCGCCGTTCCACCTGGCAAGGTCACGCGCTGGTCCTTGAAGCGCACGCGCTGGGCCACGCTGAAACGCGCCGCCTCTGCACCAGTCGCCGGATCGAGCAGGCGCGTGGACAAACCGACAGTCAGCAGATTGCTGTCCGATATCCTGTCGTTGCCGACAAAGGCGTTGTCGGAGTAGATGCTTGCAAAGTTGAAATCGTTGGCGCCGGAATCGTAATTGGGCAGCAGGCTCTGGTCCTTGAATGGCGTCAGCACATAAAAGGCCCGGGGTTCCAGCGTCTGGCGAAAGGCACGACCGAAGTAGCTGGTGTCGCGCTCGAACACCAGACCACTATCAAGACTGAAGGTCGGCAACACGCGGCTGGCCGAAGTGGCACCATTGGCCAGCGCACTGTCGAACTGGTAACTGGTGGCGTGCAACTGCAGCTTGGGCGTGATGAACCCCGCCGGCGCCACCCACGGCCGGCTCCATTGCGCCACGGAAAATATCCTGCGCCCGTTGGGTTGGCCGGTCAGCGCCCGGTCGGACTGGAACCGCGTGCCGTCGGCGTCGACCGAGAAATCGAAACCACCCAGGTTCGATCGCGCGTAGCGCGCGGCGATCTGCGGCATCCGGTCGTACGGCGGCACGATCGGCGAGGCCACATCCTGCAAGGTCTGCCATTTGAGCATGCGCAGGCTGGTTGACAAGAAGCCGCTGGACCACGACAGGTTCAGGTCGTTGGGCAGCAGCCGCTGCGTCAGCCACGGCGTCACGCGTGTGAAGTCGCGCCAATAATTGTCGTCACTGACCCGGTTCAGTGTCAGGTTGAACCCCAGCTTTCCGACCGCCGCCAGCCCGGTGTCCAGCGGGCCTGTGTGTGTGTACGCCACGCCCCAGCGATTGGTGCCGCGCAACTTGTCCGCGGGCATGAAGTTGGCCCGCAGCTGGCCCGAATAGGCAGATTCAAGATAACGGAATTCACCACCCAGATCCACGCCGCGCTTGCTCAGCAGCGCCGGAAACAAGGTGGCGTCGCGGTTGGGCGCAATGTCCCAGTAATACGGCACCGTGAGCTCGACGCCATTGACTGTATCCAGACCGATCGTCGGTGGCAGGAAACCCGACTTGCGCTTGCTGCTCAGCGGAAAACTGAGTGCCGGTATCGGCAGCACCGGCACACCCTTGAATGTCAGCAGCGCCCCCTGCGCCTGCCCCACGTCCTCTTCGTTGTCGATGCTGATGCTGGCAGCGCGCAAGATCCAGTCCGGCATCCAGCCCGGTCCGGGCAGGCGGCGGCAGGTGGTGTAGCTGGCGTTGCGTATCACCGCCCGCTGCTCGTCCACGAAGTCGACGCGTTCGGCCTCGCCATGGCCCTCGTTCTTCAGAAAACGGTACCTCGGGTTGATGAAGAAACCCTCGAAAGACTCCACCTTGAGGTCCAGCGCAGGGCCTTCGTAAACGTCACCGGCCCGGTGGATGCTGACGGCACCGCGGGCTTTCGCGAGGTCCTCGGGCTGGTAGTAGTCCAGCCGGTCGGCGCGGATGACCATGTCGCCGCGGCGCAGCATCGCCTGCCCTTCCACCACGGTTTCCAGATCGGTGCGCGAGGAGATCCGCTCGCCCGAAACGAAGGTCGGCAACGCACTGCGGTCGTCGGCCGGAATCTGCTCGCGCAGCATGCGGCTGCTCTTCAGGTGCAAGGGAGCCACGTCCGCCAGCGGCTGGGCACGCGCCGCTAGCACCGGGACGAGTACACACGCCAGCGCGACGATGTCGGATGGATGGCACCAGAAACGCCCTGCGCGGGACGCCTTGCATCTGGAGTCAAACATCGAAAAGCGCATCGTCGGGAACCGGGTCTGAAAAATGGAACCGGTCCACGCGATGGTTGCCGGGACCGGGTTTGTAGAATGGATTATCCATGAGCGACCCTGCCACGCCCCCCGACACAACATGCGCCACGACCGCCAACCAGTCGTGTACGCAGGTCGCGTGGGCCGACCCGGCACGGGCTGCCGCATTCCGGCAGTGGCTGGCCTCGGTGCAGGCTGCCTACGGGCTGCAAAGTGCGTCCGTTCGGCCAGCGTCGGCCGACGCCAGTTTCAGGCGCTACCTGCGGGTCGATGGCCGGTCCTGCAGCCACGTCATCATGGACGCGCCACCGGACAAGGAAGACTGCCGGCCGTTCGTGCAAGTCGCGAAACTGATGGCGAGCGCCGGCCTAAACGTGCCGCAGGTGCAGGAATGGGACCAGGCGTACGGGTTCATGCTGTTGAGCGACCTTGGCCGGCAGACCATGATGCAGGCGATCGTGCCAGAACAGCCGCAGGCCAACCTGGACCTCTACCTTCTGGCCATCGACGCGCTGCTTGGCTGGCAGCTGGCGTCGCGGCCCGATGTCCTGCCGCCGTACGACGAGCCGTTGCTCAGGCGCGAACTGGAGTTGTTCCCGCAATGGTATGTGGCCGGGCATCGCGGGGTCGAGGTCGACACCGACCTGCGGCGCACCCTGGACCAGGCGTTCCAGGTCATCGTGCGCGAGAACCTGGCGTGGCCGAACGTGTTCGTGCACCGTGACTTCATGCCGCGCAACCTGATGCTGCCGGCCGGTGCGACCGCTGGCCAGCCCGAAAAACGCATCGGCGTGCTGGACTTCCAGGACGCGGTCTATGGTCCGATCACGTACGACATTGCCAGCCTGATGCGCGACGCGTTCCTGAGCTGGGACGAGGATTTCGTGCTCGACGTGACGATCCGTTATTGGGAAAAGGCGCGCGCGGCCGGTCTTCCAGTAGGCGCCGACTTTGGCGCCTTCTATCGCGGCGTCGAATGGATGGGATTGCAGCGCCACCTCAAGGTGGCCGGCATTTTCGCCCGCCTGACGCTGCGTGACGGCAAACCACAGTACCTGGCCGATACACCGCGCTTCATCCGGTACATCCGGGCCACTGCGGCGCGTTACCGTGAGCTCAAGCCCTTGCTGCGCCTGGTCGACAAACTCGAAGGCATCCAGGACGCGGGCAGCTACATGTTTGGCAGGGCATGACAACCAGCCGGCCTGTGCGTGGTGAATTTCCCACGCGCCCCGCAGTTTGACCGGTGATGGCCGCGGCCCCGCGATTCTTTTGCCCGGCGCCCCTGGTCACCGGTACCACGGTCGAGCTGCCGCAAGGCGCAGCGCGGCACGTGCAGGTGCTGCGACTTCAACCCGGCGACACGATCACGCTGTTTGGCGGCGCGGTGGCAGCGCAGCGGAGCGGCGCCGCCGCGCCTGCGCAGGTGCGCCCTGGCGGTGAATTCGACGCCACCATTTGCGCCATCGGCCGGCGCGACGTGAGCGTCCGCATCGAGCGGCATCACCCGATCGAACGCGAGCCAGGGCGTGACATCCACCTGGCCATCGGCGTGCCCGCCAACGAACGCATGGACTGGCTGGTCGAGAAAGCCAGCGAACTCGGCGTGGCGTCGATCCAGCCACTCATGACCGAACGCGGTGTGGTGCGGCTGGACCCGGAACGGTCGCAAAAGAAGGTCGCCCACTGGAGCAGCATCGCCGTTGCGGCCTGCGAGCAATGCGGCGGCAACCGGGTCCCCGACGTGTTCCTGGTGCGTCCCTTGCCGGCGTGGACGGACGAGGCCGGCCTGGGCGGGCCGCGGCTGGTGCTCTCGCTGCGCCCGGGTATCCCGTCGCTGCGCCAATGGGCCGGGGATGGCGCCGTCCCCGCTGGCCCGGTCACCGTGTTGTCCGGGCCGGAGGGTGGCCTGAGCCCGGCCGAAGAAGACCTGGCGCTGCAGCGCGGATTCAAGCCGGTCTCGCTCGGGGCCCGCGTGCTGCGCGCCGAGACCGCGGCGCTGGTGGCTCTTACACTGCTGGCATGAACCGAAACCTGGTCCTGCTGTCGATCTGCCAGGGCCTGTTCCTGACCAACAACATCGTCTTTGTCGCCATCAACGGATTGATCGGCCTGAGCCTGGCGCCATTGGGCTGGATGGCGACCTTGCCGGTGATGGGTTATGTGGTGGGCGGCGCGTTGAGCACGCCGCTGGTGGCGCGCACCCAGGCGGCCTGGGGGCGCAAGGCCTCGTTCCAGATGGGTCTGGTCGTGGCGCTGGCGTCGTCCCTGTTGTGCGCCTATGCAGTGGTCGAGCGCAACTTCTGGCTGCTGGTGGCAGCCACCGTGGTCGCCGGCTACTACAGCGCCAATGGCCAGTTGTACCGCTTCGCGGCGGCCGAACTCGCGGCGCCGGCATTCAGGGAAAAAGCGATCTCGCTGGTACTCGCCGGGGGGCTGATCGGCGCAGTCATCGGTCCGAACCTCGCCACGCGCACCAGGGGCCTGCTGTCGGTTCCGTTTGCCGGAGCGTACCTCGCGCTGGCCGTGGTCGCCGCGCTCTCGATGCTGCTCGTATCGATGGTGCGTTTCCCTGCGGTGCCCCCCAGGACCGCTGGCAGCGCCACCGGCCGGCCACTGGCGGTGATCCTGCGCCAACCGGTATTCATCGTGTCCACACTCGGCGCGGCGCTGGGTTATGGCGTGATGAACCTGCTCATGGCCGCCACGCCCCTGGCCATGCAGGTCTGCAACCTGCCGTTCGAAGATGCTGCCCTGGTGCTCCAATGGCACGTGATCGGCATGTTTGCGCCAGGCTTCTTTACCGGGCACCTGATCCGGCGCTTCGGAACCGTGCCGGTGATGGCGGTGGGTGTGGCGCTCAACCTGGTATGTATCGTTGTCGCCCTGTCCGGCGCAGACCTGCGGCAATTCCTGATCGCCCTGTTCGTGTTAGGGGTGGGGTGGAACTTCCTGTTCACCGGCAGTACGACGCTGTCGCTGCAGGCCTACCGACCGGAGGAGAAGGACCGTGCCCAGGCAGCGATCAATTTTTGCGTCTTCGCGGTCATGGCGCTGACCTCGTTTGCGTCGGGCGCGCTGGTCACCACACAAGGCTGGACGCTGCTGAACCTGGGCTCGCTGCTG
>JANMYG010000111.1:0-4463 GCA_031381865.1 Betaproteobacteria bacterium
AGGCCAAGATCACCACGGCGCGTTTCTACGCCGACCACCTGCTGTGCAAGGCGCCGGGCCTGCGCGACAGCATCGTCGAGGGTGCGGACAGCGTCACCGCCCTGGCGATCGACTCTTTCTGAACACCCGCCCCCATCACCGGTTTCCCATCCATGTCACGACTGCCCCCTCCGCTCGACCGCTTGCCCCTGCCCATCATCGGGTCGCCGCTGTTCATCATCAGCAATCCCAAACTGGTGATTGCGCAATGCATCGCCGGTGTGGTCGGCGCGATGCCGTCGCTCAACGCGCGTCCCGCGTCCCAGCTCGACGAATGGCTGGCTGAGATCACCGAGACGCTGGCCAGCCACGACAGGGCCCATCCGGAGCGGCCGGCCGCCCCGTTCGCCATCAACCAGATCGTGCACAAGAGCAACGACCGCCTGGATCACGACATGCAGATGTGTGTCAAGTACAAGGTGCCGATCTACATCACCAGCCTGGGTGCCAGGGAAGATATCAACGCCGCCGCCCACAGCTACGGCGGGGTGGTGTTGCACGACATCATCAACAACCGCTTCGCGCACAAGGCGATCGAAAAAGGCGCGGACGGCCTGATTGCCGTGGCGGCGGGGGCGGGCGGGCACGCGGGTGTCAAGAGCCCGTTTGCCCTGATCCAGGAAATACGCCAGTGGTTCGACGGACCGGTGGCGCTGTCGGGTTCGATCTCGACCGGCAGCGGCGTGCTGGCCGCACAGGCCATGGGCGCAGACTTTGCCTATATCGGTTCGGCTTTCATTGCGACGCAGGAGGCGCGTGCCGCCGACGCCTACAAGCAGGCGATCGTCGACGGCAACTCGGACGATATCGTCTACAGCAACCTGTTCACCGGTGTGCATGGCAACTACCTGGCGCCCAGCATCCGCGCCGCCGGGCTCGACCCCGACAATTTGCCGCAGAGTGATCCCAGCAAGATGAACTTCGGCGGCGACGCCAAGAAGGCGTGGAAAGACATCTGGGGCTGCGGCCAGGGCATCGGCGGCGTGAACCGGGTCCAGAGCACGGCCGACTTCGTTGCACAACTCAGGCGCGAGTACCTTGCAGCGCGTGCCCGGCTCGCGCAGCCGGAATACGCCTGAGCGGCGCGCGCGCGGCCGGTGCCCCGCGCGCTGCGACCACGGTGGCGTGGCCAGCATCGGCGATTCCAGCGCCGGTGGTTGACGGCGACGCGAATATCTTTATACTGTGTTTATGCACAGTATCCATACCCCGCAGCTGCTGAACGCACAACCCGCCGGCAACCCCATGGCAGGGAGTGCGCGGCATGGCTGAATTCCTGGTCCCGCTGCAGGCCATCAAGGGCCGTGGCGCTGCCGACCGCATGGCGCACCGGTTTGAAAGCCAGGCGCGGGCCGCGTTCGACGATGGGTGGGGAACGCTGGAGCAGGCGCCGCCATCTGACGCTGGCCGCACGCCGACCCGCGTCACGCATGAAGACGCCCGCAGCGCGATCAGCCGCAACCATTCGCCCGACATCCATTTCGATTACGGCCTCAATCCGTACCGCGGTTGCGAGCATGGCTGCATCTACTGCTACGCGCGCCCGACCCACAGTTACCTGAACCTGTCGCCCGGCCTGGATTTCGAGACCAGGATCATCGCCAAGCCCAACCTGGCGCAGGTGCTGCAGCGCGAACTGCTGGCACCCGGTTATGTGCCGCGCCAGATCGTGATCGGCTCGGCGACCGATGCGTACCAGCCGGTCGAACGCGCGTTGAAAGTGACGCGCGGCGTGATCGAACTGCTGCACAGCTGCCACCATCCGTTGGCGATCGTGACCAAGGGCAGTGGCGTGGAGCGCGACCTGGACCTGATCGCGCCGATGGCGCGCAGCCGGCTGGCGGCGGTGTACGTGACCATCACCACCCTCGACGGCGCGCTGGCGCGCAAGCTCGAACCGCGCGCCGCGGCACCGCACCGCCGGCTGCGCACGATACAGGCGCTGGCGCAGGCGGGTGTGCCGGTGGGCGTGAGCGTGGCGCCGCAAATCCCGTTCATCAACGAAGACATGGAGCAGGTGCTCGAGGCGGCGGCGGCGGCCGGCGCAGGCAGCGCTTTCTACTCGGTCTTGCGCCTGCCCTGGGAGGTCAATCCGCTGTTCCAGCAATGGCTCGGCCTGCATTACCCGCAGCGCGCGGCCCGCGTGATGGCGCGTATCCGCGACATGCGTGGTGGACGCGACTACGACGCCGATTTCACGACGCGCATGAAGGGCGAGGGCCTGTGGGCAGAGTTGATCCGGCAACGCTTCGACAAGGCCTGCGCCCGCCTGGGCCTCGACCACGAACGCGTGGAACTCGACACGACCCGGTTTCGACCCTCACTGCTTGCGGACCAGCAGCAGCTTTTCTAGCGCCGCGATACCACCAGCGGCGCTGTAGGGACTGACCAGTTGCCGCAGTTCGGCATGCGCGCGCGTCAGCGCCGAGAGGTCCTTGAAGCTGAACAGCAAAGCGAATGCAAATACGGTCAGCGCGACGGACACGAAGCCAGCCACCTGCACCATGTTCTGCCACGGCGCGAGGCGGCGCAGGGTGGTGCGCCATAACCAGATACCGGGCAGCAGCACGAGCAGCACGATCGCCAGCGGCCACTGCAGGCGACCGAATTCCGCGGTGTTGCCCAGAATGGTGCTGGTCCATGCGGTCGCCGCCATGAGTATCCACGCGGCGACCTTGAAGGTGTGGCGCCACATCAGCAGCCCCAGCACGACACAGTGCGCCGATGCGATCAGGACCGCCACGCGCAGCGCCGTCCACCAGGCCGCGCCGGCGCCCAATTCGGGCAGATGCGCGATCGAGCGCCACAACACGGCGTTGCCGGCCAGCGCCAGCCAGACGCTGAGCAGCAGCACGACCCAGACCGGATGGATCGCCGTGCGCTGGCGTTCTGGCGAAAAATTGCGTGATTGCGCGAACTCGGTGGAGCGGAAGAGCTTGAGTGCCATGGCCACCGATTGTGCGTGATCGGCCGTGCCTGCGGTGATGGTGCAGTAGCCGCCAGCCCCGGTGCGGCCCGCGGCGCCGATTCAGCTCGGCCAGGTGGAACCGTGTTCGGGCACCCTGGCGCGCCATCCGAGTTCGTGGTCGATGCGTTTGCGCAGTTCATCGGCCGGCCCGCGCTCGCCGTGCACCACATAGACCTGCGTCGGCGGTGACGGCATGGTGCGCAGCCAGGCCAGAAGCTGGTTGGCATCCGCGTGCGCCGACGCCGACTGGAGCTGAACCACCTCGGCACGCACCGCGACCTCGCGACCGTGGATGCGCACGCTCGCGGCGCCGCTGGCGAGCGTGGCGCCGCGTGTGCCGGGGGCCTGGTAGCCGGTCAGGATGATCATGTTGCGGTGGTTGCCGGCGTGGTGCGCCAGGTGGTGCAGCACGCGCCCGCCGGTTGCCATGCCGCTGGCCGAAAGGATCAGCATCGGCCCATGGCGGTTGGCCAGTGCCTTCGATTCGTCGGTGCTGCTGACCATGGTTGCACCGCGCGTCAACGCGCGGGCTTCGCGCTGTGTCAGGCGATGCTCGCCCGGATGCTGCTCGAACAAATGGGTGGAGTGCACCGCCATCGGGCTGTCCAGGAATACCGGCACCGATTTCGCGATCGCGCCACGCGCCTTGAGCAAGGCAATCGCGTGCAGCAGGGCCTGTGCCCGGCCGACCGCGAACACCGGTACCACCGCCACGCCGCCGCGCGCGACCACCTTGCGCAGCACCGGCCCGAGTTCGGCCAGCAGGTCCTCGGCCGGATGCGTGCGGTCGCCGTAGGTGGACTCGATCAGGACCGTGTCCGCTTGTGGTGCCGGATCGGGCGGACCCATGATCAGGTCATCCGGTCGGCCCAGGTCGCCAGAGAACAGGATGCGCCGCCCCGCGACTTCCAGCACCAGGCTGGCGGCACAGGTCGCGTGTGCCGGGGGTGCCGTAGACCGGTCCGCTGAAGCCTTCGCGTGCCAACAGGGGCAGGTAACCGCTGTGGTCAAGGTGCGCATGCGTCAGGACCACCGCGTTGATCTGTCCAGGCGCCACTGGCAGCGGCGTCCAGTTTCGCAGGCGCAGCAGCTTGTAACCCTGGAACAGGCCGCAGTCCACCAGCAGCCGCTGCTTGCCGTGGGTCACCAGGTACTTGGAGCCGGTGACGGTGTCTCCGCCGCCGAGAAACGTGGTGTTGACCGTCATCTCAGTGTCCCCGCCCAGCAGCGCCCGGTTCGGGAAGCACTTTATGCGCTGGCTTATTCAAAGCCTGCCTTCGGCGCCTTGCGGTCGTTGCTTCCCGACCGCCAATTACCTCTCGTTGGCGCGCCTCGCGCCAGGCGGTACCCGGCGGTGGCTCATGCTGGGGCGGTCTCCGCTGAACGCGTCGACTGCCCTGCGGTCTTGGCTCCGGCATCACAAGCGCTTCGCGCAATTGTGAGCCTCGCCGCAACG
>JANMYG010000118.1:0-10754 GCA_031381865.1 Betaproteobacteria bacterium
TGGCGATGTCCAACCCCAACGGCTGCTGCAAGTGGCAGCGCCAAGCCGTGCGGATCGGGGAGCAGTGGCAGCGACTGGCGGTGCGGACAGCCCCTGGCATGTCCCTGGCGGCGCCTCCATAATGGGGCACTTCCGTACCAACAAGGACCGGGCCATGGGACGCGCAGCACAGACCCCCATTTTTTCTGCCGCCGACTACCTGGCCTGGGAGGCCGCGCAACCCGAGCGCCATGAATTTGTCGACGGCGAGGTATTCGCCATGGCCGGCGCGGAAGACCGGCACGTCACGGTTGCCGGCAACCTGTACATCACCCTGCGCCAACACCTCAGCGGCAGCGCCTGCCGCACCTATATGAGCGACATGCGCCTGCATGTGGCCGCTGCCAACAGCTATTTCTACCCCGACGTGCTGGTGACCTGCAGTGCGCTGGACCAGGCCAGCGCCATGGTCAAGAGTGAACCCAAGCTGATCGTGGAAGTGCTCTCACCAACGACTGCGGCGTACGACCGCGGGCTTAAGTTCGGTCACTACCGCACACTGCCAAGTCTCGAGGAATACCTGCTGGTCGATCTGGATACCCGCGTCACCGACTGCTACCGCAAAGGCGCCGACGGATTGTGGGTCCTGCATCCGTTCGCCCGTGGCGAGGCAGTGGAATTGGCCAGCGTCGCATTGACGTTGACCGCCGCCCAGTTGTTTGCCGAGGTGCCAGACAGCTGATCGGCTGGGCCGAAACTCTGGGGCTAGCGAAGGCCCGTTCGCAACGCGCCGCCCAGAGACACTTCGGCGGCCCCATTTCGTGCAGTCCGCGCCGTGACCGGAATGTTATGGCCAAGCCGCCCTACTCCGCCGACTGCTGCAGCGCCCACATCTGGGCGTAACGACCCTCCGCCGCCAGCAATTGCGCGTGCGAGCCGCGCTCCACGATCCGCCCCGCGTCCATCACCAGGATCTCATGCGCGTCCACCACGGTGGACAGCCGGTGCGCGATGACGAGCGTGGTCTTGTTCTGCGCCACGCTTTGCAGCTCGGACTGGATCGCGCGTTCGTTGGCCGAATCGAGCGCGCTGGTGGCTTCATCGAAGATCAGTATCGGCGGGTTCTTGAGCAGCGTGCGCGCAATCGCCACGCGCTGCTTCTCGCCACCCGAGAGCTTCAGGCCGCGCTCGCCGACCGTGGCGCCGTAACCTGCCGGTGTGCTGGCGATGAAGTCGTGGATCCGTGCCGCTTTGGCCGCCTCTTCCACCTGCGCATGGCTGGCCCCCGGGCTGCCGTAGGCGATGTTGTATTCGATCGTGTCGTTGAACAACACGGTGTCCTGCGGCACGATGCCGATGGCGCGGCGCACGCTGGTCTGAGTGACAGCGCGGATGTCCTGCCCCGCGATCGTGATGCGGCCCTGCTGCACGTCGTAGAAGCGGAACAGCAGACGCGACAACGTCGACTTGCCGGCCCCCGACGGCCCCACCACGGCGACCGTCTTGCCGGCCGGGATCTCGAATGTGACGTCCTGCAGGATCGGACGCGCCACGGCGGCATCCGCCTTGCCGCTGTCGTAGGCAAAACTGACGTGCTCGAAGCGCACCGTGGGTGAGCCGTCGATGCGCAGCGGCACCGCACCTGGGCTGTCGGCGATCTCGCGCTCCTTCTCCATCAGGCGGAACATCTTGTCCAGGTCGGTCAGGCTTTGCTTGATCTCGCGGTACAACACGCCCAGAAATCCGAGCGGAATGTAGAGCTGGATCATGAAGGCGTTGACCATCACCAGGTCGCCCAGCGTCATGCGGCCTTCGACCACGCCCTGCGTGGCGCGGTACAGCATCGCGACCAGGCTGATGGCGATGATCAGCTGCTGCCCGGTGTTGAGCATGCTCAGCGTGCTCTGGCTCTTGACGGCCGCGCGGCGGTAACGCTCCAGGTTTTCGTCGTAGCGCCTGGCCTCGAATTCCTCGTTGTTGAAGTACTTGACGGTCTCGTAGTTCAGCAGCGAATCGATGGCCCGGCTGTGCGCGTTCGAGTCGAGTTCGTTCATCTGGATCCGGAACTTGGTGCGCCACTGCGTCACGGTCACGGTAAAGGTGACGTAGAACACCAGCGCGATGATCGTGATCCAGGCAAACCAGACGTCGAATTTGACCGCCAGCAGCGTCAGCACCAGCGTGACCTCGATCAGCGTCGGAATGATGCTGTACAGCGAATAGGAGATCAGCGAATGCACGCCGCGCGTGCCGCGCTCGATGTCGCGCGTCATGCCGCCGGTCTGGCGCTCGAGGTGAAAGCGCAGGCTCAGGGCATGCAGGTGGCGGAACACCTCGAGCGATATGCTGCGCGCGGCGCCCTCTGTCGCCTTCGCGAACACGAGCTCGCGCAATTCGGTGAAGAGCGAAGTCGACAGGCGCAACAGGCCATACGCCAGCAGCAGCGCCGCGGGCACCACCAGCACCGCCTGCAGCATGTCGGCCCCCTGGGCGCCACCGACCAGGTTGCGGCCGCCGTTCGGGCTCATCGCGTCGACCAGGTTCTTGAGCAGCAGCGGCACACCCACGTTGGCCATCTTGGCGCCGACCATGAAGACCAGCGCCGCCACCACACGCCACTTGTAGTTCCACAGGTAGGGGAACAACCGCTGCAAGGTGGCCCAGTCGGAGCGTTGGGTCGCGGGCCTGGCCGCAGTGGGAAGGGCAATGGTGGGGGAAGCGAGTTCGGCGGCGCGGCGCATGGAGGACAATCTGAAGCGTAATCAGGAACAGATTGTGACCATGTCCATCAATTCAAGCACGCACCGCGTCGAACTGCCGACCGACAAGGAGTTGGTGCTCAAGGTGATCCCGATGCCGGCCGACTGCAACGCCAACGGCGACATCTTCGGCGGCTGGGTCATGGCGCACGTCGACATGGCCGGCGCCGTGATCCCCGCACGCTACACCCAGGGCCGCATGGCCACGGTGGCGGTGAACCAGATCGTCTTCAAGCAGCCGGTGCGTGTCGGCGACATCCTGTCTTTCTTTTCTTCGCTCACGCGTATCGGCCGCACCTCGATCACGGTCCAGGTCGAGGTGTACGCGGAGCGTTTTCGCTCGCAGGGCAACTACATCAAGGTGACCGAGGCCTCGGTCACCTACGTCGCCATCGACGACCAGGGGCAGCCACGTGAGGTGCCCCGGCCCGACAACGGCCAGCCAGCCTAGAACTTGCCGTGCCGCCCCGCGCCGGCCGCGAATCGCGCCGCGCCCTGCAGGCCTTCGCCGATGCACTGGCGGCCGCGCTCCCACTCCTGGTGCAGCGCCTGCGCCAACGGCAGATCCCACTGCGCATAAGCACTCGCCCGGTCCGCCAGCATGGTCTGCTGCGGGAATGCGGCCAGCTGCTCGGCCAGCGCCAGCGCCGCGGCGAGCGCGCCACCGGTGGGCACGACGCGGTTGCACAGGCCGATGGCCAGCGCCTCGGGCGCCTCGACCTTGCGCCCGGTCAGTATCAGGTCCATCGCATGGCCCATGCCGACCAGCCGCGGCAGGCGCACCGTGCCGCCGTCGATCAGCGGCACGCCGAAACGCCGGCAGTAGACGCCGAAGTAGGCGTCCTCGTCCATCACGCGCATGTCGCACCACAGGGCCAGCTCCATGCCACCCGCCACCGCCGCACCACTGACCGCGGCGATCACGGGCTTGGACAACAACAAGCGCGACGGGCCCATCGGCGCCCTGGGCTGAAGGTCAGCCGGCGCGAAGTCCAGACCCGACAGCAGTTGCTGGGCGCCTGAGCCCGACTGCTGCAACGCGCGCGCGCCGGCCTGCAGGTCCCAGCCGGCGCAGAAATGGCCGTTGGCGCCATGGAACACCGCGACCCGCGCGTCGGCGTCGGCGTCGAACGCGATCCATGCGTCGTACAGGGCGCGCGCGGTCTGCGCGTCCACGGCATTGCGCACTTCGGGGCGGTTCAGGGTCACGACGGTGACCGCGCCCTGGCGGCTGATCTGTACCGGGTTGTCCATGGCCACGATTGGATCGCCGCCACATGCGCGCTGCTATCAGGGACAACCCTCAAGGTGAATCGCGGCAAAGCCTCTATAAACGGTGCACGCAACGAAGGGGACAGCGTGCAATTCATTCAGCTGGTGATCAGCGGAGTAGCGCAGGGCTGCATCTACGGCCTGATAGCGCTGGGCTTCGTGCTGATCTACAAGGCGACCGAGACGGTCAGCTTTGCACAGGGTGAATTGATGATGCTTGGCGCTTTCGGCGGGCTCGCGAGCATGACCATTCTCGGCTTTCCGTTCTGGCTCGCGGTCGTATGCGCGATTGTCGGAATGGGCCTGTTCGGCTTTCTGCTCGAGCGGGTGGTGATCCGCCCGATCCTGGGCCAGCCGGCGTTCTCGATCGTGATGCTGACCATCGGCATCGGTTACGTGGCACGCGGCCTGATCACGATGATTCCTGGCATCGGCACCGAGACCCACACCATGCCGGTGCCCTACAAGGACCAGATCTGGAAGGCCGGCGCACTGGTGCTCAACGTGGAACAGATGGTGGTGATCGCCGCCACCGGCGTTTTGTGCGTGCTGCTGTACACCCTGTTCAAGTACAGCAAGATGGGCATCGCCATGCAGGCTTCGTCGCAAAACCAGTTGGCCGCGTATTACATGGGCATTCCGGTCAAGCGCATCAACGGGCTGGTCTGGGGCCTTGCCGCGGCCGTGGCCGCCATCGCCGGCCTGCTGCTGGCGCCGATCACGTTCGTACACGCCAACATGGGCTTCATCGGCCTGAAGGCCTTTCCCGCGGCGGTGGTGGGCGGATTTGGCAGCCTGCCCGGCGCCATCGTCGGCGGGCTCATCATCGGCATCGTCGAATCGCTGGCCGGTTTCTACGCACCCGACGGTGTCAAGGATGTCGCCGCCTACGTGGTGGTGCTGGTCATGCTGATGGTCAAGCCTAATGGCCTGTTCGGCGAGAAGCTGCGCAAGAAGGTCTAGCCCATGCGCTTCATATTCAAGACCGATTACGCCCAGGACATTCGGCTTGCCAAACACGGCGGGCACGTGTTCTGGTACGGGCTGCTGCTGCTGGCGCTGGTGGCGGCACCCTGGGTCGTGCCCGAGTACTGGCTGGCGCAACTGACCTTCATCCTGATCTACGCCATCGCCGGCCTGGGCCTGATGCTGCTGGCCGGTTTTACCGGACAGTTCTCGATCGGGCATGCGGCCTTTCTGGGCGTGGGGGCCTACACGCAGGCGGTGTTCACCAACATGGGCCTGCCGTTCCCGTTCGCGCTGGCGCTGGCGGGATTGTTGTCTGCGGCGGTCGGCGTGGTGGTCGGGCTGCCGGCGCTGCGCGTGAAGGGCATCTACCTGGGCATTGCGACGATCGCCTTTGGCTTCATCGTCGAGGAGGTGTTTGCCCGCTGGGAATCGGTCACCGGTGGCAACTCGGGCATCCACATCAAGGCACCGGACATCTTTGGCTGGAAACTGGCGTCGGGCGAGGAGTTCTACCTGTTGTGCCTCGTGATCACCGTGGTCGCCACGCTGGGCATCCTGAACCTGCTGCGCGCGTCCACCGGGCGTGCGTTCGTGGCGATCCGCGACTCCGAGATTTCCGCACAGAGCATGGGCATCAACCTGGCACGCTACAAGACCCTGTCTTTTTCCATCTCGGCCGCGCTGGCCGGCGTGGCGGGCGCCCTGTATGCCCACAAGCTGCAGTTCATTTCGCCCGACCAGTTCAACATCCTTCAGTCGATTGACCTGCTGCTGATGGTCGTCATCGGCGGCCTGGGTTCGGTGCATGGGGCCTTCCTGGGCGCGATCTTCCTGATCTCGATGCCGCAGCTGATCGCACTGACCAAGGACTACCTGCCGGCCGTGATCGGCCAGGCGCCGGGCCTGCAGGGCCTGGTCTATGGCGTGGTGCTGATCGGTTTTGTGCTGTTCGAGCCGCTGGGCCTGTACGGCCGCTGGCTCAAGGTGCGCACCTACCTGCAGACATTCCCGTTCTACCGCAAGGGCATGTTCAAGCGGCAGAAGTCGTTCCAGAAGTCGGACCGCCTGCGATGAGCACCCCGCTGTTGTCGGCCAGGAACCTCAGCGTGCGCTTTGGCGGCGTGCTGGCGGTCGACCGCGTGAGCTTCGATGTGCTCCCGGGGGAGGTGTTCACGCTGATCGGGCCCAACGGCGCCGGCAAGACCACGGTGTTCAATCTGATCAGCCGCATCTACACGCCCACCACGGGCGAGATCGACTTCCTGGGCCGCAAGCTGACCGACGAGCCGCCGCACAACATCGCCGCCCTGGGCATTGCCCGTACGTTCCAGAACATCGAGTTGTTCGAACACGCCTCGGTGCTGCACAACCTGCTGATCGGCGCCCATACGCACCGCAAGACCGGCTTCTGGAGCGAGGTGTTCTTTACCCGCAAGACCATGGCCGCCGAAATCGAGGCGCGCGAGAAGGCCGAGCGCGTGATCGACTTCCTCGACCTGCAGCACCATCGCGATTCAATGGTCGCCGGCTTGCCGTACGGCGTGCGCAAGGTGGTCGAACTAGGCCGCGCGTTGTGCACCGAGCCCAGGCTGCTGCTGCTCGACGAGCCATCGAGCGGCCTGAACGTCGAGGAAACCGACGACATGGCGTTCTGGATTTCCGACATCAAGAACGAGCTCGGCATCACTGTGCTGATGGTCGAACACGACATGTCGCTGGTGTCCAAGGTGTCCGACCGGGTGGTCGCGATGAACCAGGGCGCGGTGCTGGCCATGGGCACACCGCGCGAGGTGCAGAACGATCCAGGCGTGATCGAGGCCTACCTCGGTTCGATCGACGACGTGTCGTCGCTGCGCAGAGTAGTCCAGTGAGCGCAACTCCGGTGCCGGTCAGCGACCAGCCGGTGCTCAGGCTGCTCAACGTCGAGAGCGCCTATGGGCCGATCCGCGCGATCCGCGGCGTCAGCCTGCAGGTGCGCCGGGGCGAGATCGGCACTGTGCTGGGCTCCAATGGCGCGGGCAAGACGACCATTCTCAAGACCATCTCCGGCATCATCGACCCGCGCAAGGGTTCGATCGAATTCAAGGGCGAAGACATCACGGCCCAAGACCCGGCTTTCATCGTGCAACAGGGACTGAGCCATGTGCCGGAAGGGCGCGAGGTGTTCCCGTTGCTCAGCGTGCACGACAACCTGCTGATGGGCGCCTACACGCGCGGCGACCGCGACGGCATCGCCAAGGACATGGAGTCGGTGTTCGGCTATTTTCCGATCCTGCGGGAGCGCGCCACGCAGGACGCCGGGCTGTTGTCGGGCGGGCAGCAGCAGATGCTGTCGATCTCGCGTGCGCTGATGGCCAGCCCCGACCTGATCCTGCTCGACGAACCGAGCCTGGGCCTGAGCCCGAAGCTGACCAAGGAGATCTTCGAGATCGTGGTGCGCATCAACCGCGAGCGCGGCACCACCATCCTGCTGGTCGAGCAGAACGCCAACATGGCGCTCAACGCCGCGGACTACGGATACGTGCTCGAGAACGGCCGCATCGTGATGGAGGACAGCTGCGCGCGCTTGCGTGAAAAGGAGGACATCAAGGAGTTCTACCTGGGCATGAAGGCAGAAGGCATGCGCGGCGAGCGGCGCTGGAAGAAGAAGAAGACCTGGAGATGAGCATGTACGCAGCGCAACCCACCGGTGTCGGGGCCCCATGAGCCATTTGTGGGACCAGCCCCTGGTCGCGCCCAACGACGCGATCGTGGTGCCGGGCGAGACCATCGCGGCCATGTTCTGGAATGCCGTCGACCAGCGCGGCCCGAAGGTCTGGTTGCGCCAGAAGCATTTCGGCATCTGGCGCAGCATGACATGGGACCAGACCGCCACGGCCGTGCAGGAAATCGGCGGCGGGCTGATGCAACTGGGCTTTGCCCCCGGCGAATGCGCGTCGATACTCGCCAATACGGTGGTCGAGTGGGTGCTGGCCGATCTCGCCATCCTGTGTTGCGGTGGTGTTGCCAACGGCGTCTATCCCACCGATGCACCGAGTCAGGTGCAGTACCTGTGCGATGACTCGCGCACCACCGTGCTGTTCGTCGAGGACGACGAGCAGCTGGACAAGGCGCTCGAGGTGCGCGCGGCGCTGCCACTGCTGCGCAAGATCGTCGTGATGGACATGGAAGGGCTGCGCAACCTGGATGATCCCGGCGTCATCAGCCTGGACGCACTGCGGGCCCTGGGACGGGAATACCTGGCGGCCCACCCGCAGGAACTGCGCCGGCGCAGCGCGGCCTGCAAGCCCGACGACCTGGCGATCCTGGTCTACACCTCCGGCACCACCGGCAAATCCAAGGGCGCGATGCACCTGCACGGTGGCCTGGTCTACACCGTGCGCGGCTACAACACGCTGATACGACAAAACGATGACGACGAGCGCATGTGTTTCCTGCCGCTGTGCCACATCGCCGAGCGCATGGGCGGCGAATACTACGGCCTGTACACCGGCGCGAAGCTGAACTTCGTCGAAAACCCCGAGACGATCCCCGAGAACGTGCGCGAGATCGCCCCTACGGTGTTCGTTGCGGTGCCCCGGGTGTGGGAAAAGTTCTATTCCGGCGTGATGATCTCGCTCAAGGAGGCCAGCGCGCTGCAGCAGGCGGTGTACGCGTGGGCCATCGGCGTCGGCAGCCGGATCGCGGAACGGGTGCTGGCGCAACAGCCGGTCGGCGCCTGGCTGAAGTTCCAGTACCACGTGGCCGGCCTGCTGGCGCTGAACAACGTGCGCAAGCTGATCGGCATCCACCGTGCGCGTGTCCTGTTCACCGGCGCGGCGCCGATTTCGGCCGACCTGATCAAGTGGTATCTCGCGCTGGGGGTGCCGATGCTCGAGGTCTGGGGCATGACCGAGACCTGCGGCGGCTCCAGCGGCGTGCCGCCGCACCGGATCAAGCCCGGCAGCATCGGCCCGGCAGCACCGTTCAACGAAATGAAGATCGACCCCGCCACCGGCGAGATCCTGGTGCGCGGCCGCAATGTCTTTGCCGGCTACCTGAACCTGCCCGAGAAGACCGCGGAGGCGATCGACGCCGACGGCTGGCTTCACACCGGCGACGTGGGCCACGTCGACAGCGACGGCTACTTCACGAT
Source organism: Betaproteobacteria bacterium (assembly GCA_031381865.1). Taxonomy (GTDB): domain Bacteria; phylum Pseudomonadota; class Gammaproteobacteria; order Burkholderiales; family Burkholderiaceae_C; genus CAISIP01. The sequence goes on from JANMYG010000118.1 coordinate 9,115, forward strand.
CACCGACCGCATGAAGGACATCATCATCACGGCCGGAGGCAAGAACGTGACGCCGAGCGAACTCGAGAACGACCTCAAGTTCTCGCCCTACATCACCGATGCGGTGGTGATCGGCGACAAGCGGCCGTACCTGACGGTGATCATCATGATCGACCAGGACAACGTGGAAAAATTCGCGCAGGACAACGACGTGCCGTTTTCCAACTACGCCAGCCTGACCCGCTCGGAGCCAGTGCAGGCGCTGATCCAGGCCGAAATCGACCGCGTCAACAAGAAATTCGCCCGCGTCGAGCAGATCAAGAAGTTCTTCCTCCTCGATACGCAACTCAGCGCCGAAGACGAGGAACTCACCCCGACCATGAAGCTCAAACGCAAGCTGGTCGAGAAGAAGTACGCAGCGCAGATCGAGGCGATGTACCGCGCTTAGGCCATCCGCAAACAGCCCACTACCCCAGGAGATCCACGATGAAATTCAAGACCATTCCACTGCTCGGTGCGCTCACGCTCGCGGCTTTCGGCGCCAGCGCCCAGAAGGCGCCACCACCCCAGGGCGTCAGCAAGACCGAAATCACCCTGGGCTCGATCCAGGACCTGTCGGGCCCGATCGCCGGTTTTGGCAAGCAGGCGCGCCTGGGCATGCTGCTGCGTGTGGACGAGATCAACGAGCAGGGCGGGATCAACGGCCGCAAGCTCAGGATCATCGTGGAAGACTCGGCCTACGATCCCAAGAAAGCCGTGCTGGCGGCGCAAAAGCTGGTCAACCAGGACAAGATATTCATGATGCTGGGCCATATCGGCACCGCGCAGAACCTGGCCGCGATGCCGGTGCAGTTCGAGAAGAACGTGGTCAATTTCTTCCCGATCACCGCTGCCCGGGAAATGTACGAGCCGTTCCACAAGTTGAAATACTCGTTTGCAGCCACCTACTTCGACCAGATGCGCAATGCCGTGCCCAAGGTCGCCAAGGACAAAGGCGCCAAGAAGGTGTGCACCATGTACCAGGACGACGAGTTCGGTCTCGAAGTTCTGCGCGGCGCGGAGGCGGGCCTCAAGACCATCGGCATGGATTTCGTGGAAAAGACCTCGTACAAGCGCGGTGCCACCGACTTCTCTTCCCAGGTCGCCAAGATGCAATCCTCGGGCTGCGACATGATCGTGCTGGGCACCATCATCCGCGAGACCATCGGCGCCATCGGCACCGCGCGCAAGCTCGGCTACAACCCGGTCTTCCTGGGTTCCAGCGCCGCCTATACCGACCTGATCCACAAGCTCGGGGGTGCGGCCATGAACGGCCTGTACGCGACCAACACGGTGCAAAACCCCTACACCGATGACGCCTCGCAGCCGATCCGCTTCTGGGCCAACAAATACAAGACCAAGTTCAACGAAGACCCGACGGTGTTCTCGGTCTACGGCTACAGCATCGTCGACACCTTCGCCAAGGCCGCGAGCAAGGCGGGCGCCAACCTGACGACCGAGAGCTTTATCAAGGCCATGGACACGATGGTGATTCCGCCCGACATGTTCGGCAGCGCCGAGGCCACGTTTTCGCCGACCAAGCGCCTGGGCAGCGACGCGTCGCGCCTGTCACAGATCGTCGACGGCAAGTGGAAGCCGGTGTCGGAGTACTTCCGCTAGAC
>JANMYG010000175.1:0-1886 GCA_031381865.1 Betaproteobacteria bacterium
CCGGTCGAGACGCACGAATGCGGCCACCCATTCGGGCGCATGGCGCACCGCCAGATCCAGGATTTCGGCCTTGGACTCGCCGAAGAAGCCGCCGCCCGGAAACGACGGGTTGGCCACCGTGGGCAGCAGGATGCCGCGGTATCGCAGCATCAGCCACAGGGCATACAACAACACCGGTGGGTAGAAGGCCCACATCGGCCAGAACTCGAAAAAACTCAGCGGCGCGCCGCTCTGGTCGAACGGCGGCATGCCCTGGTGCGGCCGCGGCTGCGCGCCGGCTGGGGCGGCGTTGGCTGCCGGATGCATGTACTTCATATGGGCCTCGGGTAATAACGCCGGCGGACCATGCCCACCAGGGGCAGCAGCAGCGCCAGCGCGATGATCGGCAACGCGACCGCCAGCGGCGCCGGAATGTGCAGTGTTTCGGAGATGGCCGCCCCCAGCACCGAACTGAGCCAGAACAGGCCGGCGGTCCACAACGCCACCGCCAGCAGCACCCAGGCCAGGAATGGCAGGAGCGTGATACGCAGGAAGCCGCACGCGGTGTAGGTCACCAGGCGCAGCCCCGGGATCACGCGCGCCAGCAACACCGCGCTGGGCAAGCGCTGTTGCAGCTGTTCGCCGGCCCACGGGCTGCGGCCGTCGATGAACTTGCGCCGCAGCAGCGGCACCCGGTTGGCCGCCATGCCCACGGCATACAAGCCCAGGTCGCCAGCCGCGATGCCACCGGCGACCGCCGCAAACGCCAGCTCCCAGGAGATGGCGCCCTGCGTCGCGATAGCCACGCCGGCCGCGATCGCCACGTCTTCCAGCAGCAGCGTGGTCAGCGCCAGCACGGTGGCGATGACCCACGGCTGCGCCATGCCACCCAGGGCCGAGTGGAACAGCGCGACGCTGGCTTGCCAGAGTTCGGTCATGGGCTTGCCTGGCAGTCGACGCTGGCCGCCCACTGGATCGCGTCACGCACGACGCGCTCCGAGTTCCAGGGCAGGAAATGGTTCAGGCCCGGCAGCAGCACGGTCTTGCTGCAACGCGCCGCGCTGAAGCGCGCCTGCATGAACGGCACGTTGGCAACCGGCACCAGGTCGTCCTCGGTGCCGTGCACGATGATGAACGGCGCCTGTACCCGTGCCAGCACGGTCGCGAGTTGTTGCAGTTCGGCTTTCAGCACCAGCAGTTCCTCGTTCGAGTTGCGCAGCGCGCGCGGCAACATGGCGCGCAGCGGCCAGGTGGCGACGATCGGCTGCATCGGGTGGATCTTCTCCTGCTCCGGGTCGAGCGACGCGGCCAGCAACACCAGCGCCGAGACCTGCCGCGGATGGTCGGCCGCCACCCGCGCGATGACCGCGCCACCGAGCGAATGGCCCAGCAACACGGCCCGGCTGCCGTCGCGCGGCAGCAGCGCCACCACCGCCTGCGCCTGCGCCACCAGGCTGGTCACGGAACCCTCGGGCCCGCTAAGCCCGAACCCGGGCCGGTCGAGCGCGATCACTTCCATGCCCGCCGGGGGATTGACCAGGTAATCGGTCCAGGCCTGCGCGGACCCCGGTGTGCCGTGGACCAGGATCAGCCGCTGGCCACCTGCCACACCGGCACGCAGATAACTGATGTCGGCATCCACCGGCGGCCCGACATGGATCGTCTGGCGCAGATGTTCGGTCTGCGCGGCCTGCACCTTCGGCCCCGGGGGTGCGCAGCCCACCGTGGCCAGGATCACCGTCACGGCGCTCAGCGTGCGCCCAATACTCATGCCGCGACACCGGCGCGCAGGCGCCCGAGCGAGGCCAGCACATCCACGCGGCGCAGCGCCAGGATGCCGGCCGCGGCCAGCCACACGCCGCACGCCAGCGCGAACAGTTCGCCACCGTCGAGGCTGCCGTCGGTGT
>JANMYG010000193.1:0-3737 GCA_031381865.1 Betaproteobacteria bacterium
CCACCGAAGCCCGCAAGGGCGGAGGACAGCCGCGGAGCCGAGTGCCGCACCGGCCTGATCCAGCGACCACCGAAGCCCGCAAGGGCGGAGGACAGCCGCGGAGCCGAGTGCCGCACCGGCCTGATCCAGCGACCACCGAAGCCCGCAAGGGCGGAGGACAGCCGCGGAGCCGAGTGCCACACCGGCCTGATCCCGCCAACGCCCCCCAACGCGTCGCCATCCATGCCATGCATGGTCAGTGCCGCAAGTTGACCATCTGATCATTTGAACGCCGCGCGGCATCAGTCGCCGCCCGGCTCCCCGGTCCCTGTGTCGGGGCGCCGCAGGTCCAGCACGAAACCGATCGCCAGCGGAATGAACATGCCCAGGCACAAGGCGGCCAGCACATCGGACGGCCAATGCACGCCCAGCACCAGGCGCGACAGCGCCACCAGCACGGTCCACGACACGGCGAGCGCCATCGCCGGCCCCGCGTAACGCGGCCGGATGCGCGCCAGGCCGAGTGCGCAGGCAGTGGAAAAGGCCGCGGTGCTCAGCGTGTGGCCGCTCGGAAAACTCGAGCCCCAGTACCACTGGGTGTCCCACAGTTCGGGCCGGGCGCGCCCGACGAGGCCCTTGAGCAGGTAGACCACCAGGTTCGCGCCGGCCAGCGAGGTCGCCACCAGCCATGCTTCGCGCCGGCGCCCGGCCAGCAGCAGCGCCACCACCACCAGCGCGGCCAGCGGCACCAGGACCCGGGCCGACCCGGTTTGCGTCAGCGCCGCAAATGCCGGTCCGAGCCCGGCCGGTACGTGCTGGCGCACAAACCACAGGATGGCCTCATCGACCGGGCCGGATTCCTTTGCCACCACATCCTCGATCACCTTCACGGCCACGACACTGAGTGTCAGCAGCCCCAGCAGCGCCAGCCGGTGCCGGCCCAGGGGTTGCTCCCAACCGGGTCGCCGGTGCCGCGCATAGGTATTGAGCGCTGCATAGGCACACACGACGAACAGCGCCATGCGGGCGAGATCGAAGACGAATTCGAACAGCATCGGCGCTCAGGCGGTGTCGGCGCCGTCCATACAGACCTGCGTGCCGGCGGCACCCGCCAGCATTTCCTCGATCTGTTCCAGCGAACCGATCACGGCGCACGGCAGCCGCGGTGGTGTTGCATCTTCCATGGCCGGCTGCGTCGGGGTCACAGACCGCTGGTAGGTGTCAGGCCCGGCCCCGCGAACACGGCGCCGGCCGGCGCATCCGGTGGCGCATTGCCGCCCCGGCGGCGCAGGAAATGCAGGAAGACCAGACCGCTCAGGATCGCGGCGAAAAAACACCAGACCGAGATGAACCAGGTGGTGTAGAAAAAGTAGGTGGCGACCAGCGACAGGCAGGCGGCGATGCCGAACACGCGCACCACCCGGTGGGATGAGAACAGCGGGCCCACGCAAGCGCCCAGCAGGTACAGGCCGGTGGCGGCGAATTGGTGGAAATGCGGGAAGTAGTAGCTGATGTGGCGCCCCTGCACCTGCGACACCACCGGCAGGCGCACCAGGTAGTAGAGCAGGAACAGGCTGACGGCCGCACCCGCGACCGTGGTCGCCACAAGCGCCGTGCGCCGCCACGACGTGGGCTCCAGCAGCAACACCGCCACCGGGATGTAGATCGGCCAGAGCACCTGCGAAAACAACGAATAGAACTGCGTCAGCAGGTTGTTGAGCAACGGCGCACGGTCCGGAAAAGTGAGCCACAACGCGCCTTCGATCAGCTGCTGGATTCCGAACAGCACCGGAACCAGCGCGAACGGCAACTCGCCCGGATGCCGGGTGCGCCGCGCCGCGACCGATCCGATGGCCAGCAGCAACACGCCGGCGCCAAAACTCGCTGGTGCGGAAAAACACATGGGGCCGGTTCTCCGATCGTTGCAACAGGACCCGCGACCGGATAGTGTCTCAGTTTGATTTGTAACGCTAGGATCGCGGTCAAACCGTTTTGGTGCGGTTGGCAATTGCGTCGTGCGCCTGCCAATGTCCCACTAGCTTCCAGTTCTTGATTGATGGGTGTCGCGAGTAATATGCTGAGTCACGCTCTGTTAGGCAAAGCAAGGCGCATGCTTCTCGTTCTAAGGCGGTCGCGGCGTCCCAAATTTTCTTTGCGTCCATCGGTTCGCCTGGTACGTGATTTTTCCCCCACCACTGCTCGAAGGACATGATTTGTGGTTCTTTGCGTGGCATGGTTGGGGCCATTTTTTGGGTAGGGGTACTGGTACTTTTGAACGTAACGGATACATTCTGCGGCTTTAGAGCACCAGAACGACCAGATTTCATCACAGTGCAGACGTCTGCACGGTTTGATTTGTTGCGCCGCGGCAACCACTTGATCCACAGATTTAGAGGTGTAAGCAGGCTCCTGCTAGGGTAATAACGTTTACCGCATTGCGCGTCTAATTTTTCCCCACTACACTGACTTTAGTTAGTCTTATATAAGACTTGGCATCACACAGGATAGACCCATGGCTTCGGAAAGCGTTCGCGTGCACATCTATGGGCGACAGGACAGCGACGGGCAATGGACTTTGATGTGCCTGGATTTTGACTTGGCCGCTCAAGATGCGTCTCTTAAAGTAGCAGAAGACAAGCTGAAGTCACAGATTTCGTCTTTCCTGCGTGAGGCACACGGGATCGACTCGCAGCATGCATCCAGTCTCCTGAATCGGCCCGCTCCGCTCAAGTACTGGCTCGCTTTTTACTTCTACCGACTTCGCCTCTGGATTAAGAATAGTCGAGACAAAAGAATCGGCACGCACGTTGCAACACTCGCCACCGCATGAGTGGTTGGAAACCCTTGACCTGTAAAGAGGTCAAGAGGATTCTCGCCAAGCTGGGTTTTATACATCGCAACACCGAAGGCTCACACGAGCAATGGGTAACCCCAGACGGAGTCATTCCGTTTCGCAAGGTAACGGTGGATTGCCCAAAGGCGCCGTTCTCGCAGGACCTGATCGGACCAATGCACCGACAGGCTGGAGTAACTAAAAAGCAGTTCTACGCAGCCCTTTAACCACGCTAACGCTGCGAGGCTGTTCATCGTCAGATTGGCGCGCTCTACGTGGCTTGTCGAAATCTTCGCCATTTCCGGGCCGCCGGTGATCGTGCGCCGTTGCGCGCTCACGAACCGCGCGGGGCTGTAATGGCGCTGATCGGCAACGCTGCCAGGGGCCGTAGTGCTTCACCAGCATCCCATAGGCGATGTCAGCGCCGAAGGCATCGGAAACCGCATTCAGCTACCCGCGACCGGACCTGGCGCCGGTGTCGGTTAGCGGCTGTCCAGCAACCAGCCCCGGGCGGCTTCGTCATAGAAGGCGTAACCACTCTGGTGGCGTTTGGCGTTGTACATCGCGGCATCGGCGTTCCCGAGCAGCGCGTCCGCGTCGAGACCGTCTGCGGGGTACACCGCGATGCCGATGCTGGGACGCACGTGCAGCTGGCGCACGCCGATCTTGCACGGCGCGGCGACCGCGTCGAACACCTTGCACGCCAGGTGGCCCAGTTGCACCCGGCATTGCAGGCCATCGAGCAGGCAGGCGAATTCGTCACCACCCAGCCGGCCCACGGTGTCGTCGCCGCGCACGGCATGGCCCAGGCGGGCGGCGACGATCCTGAGCACCTCGTCGCCGATGGCGTGTCCGTATGCGTCGTTGATGGGTTTGAAATCGTCCAGGTCGAGGTACATCACGGCCAGCGCCTGGCGCCGTGGCG
>JANMYG010000199.1:0-7413 GCA_031381865.1 Betaproteobacteria bacterium
GGACAGCGTGGGCCGGTCCGCCAGCGAGCGCAGCACGCGCGCGCGCCAGTCGGGCGGGTGCCGGCTTGCGGCACCCAGCGGCTCGGCCTGCGCGGCCGACAGCGGGCGTGCGTTGGGCGCGACGAACACCCCGCTGCGCGCGCGCGCCTCCAGGAAACCCTCGTCCACCAGCTGCAGGTAGGCCGAGGTCACGGTGTTGCGGCTCATTCCCAGCAGCGCCGCGAGTTCGCGCGAGGACGGCAGCGGCGCGCCGGAACCGAGCCGTCCGTCCATGATCGCGTGCACGATCGCCAGCCGCAGGCGCGCCTGCAGCGGCAAGGCGGGTTGTTCGGGCAATACGAACAGCTGTGCCCACTGGACGGCGCGTGGATGGGACATGGTGCGCCCCGAGTTTATTGATCTTCGAGCCAGAGGTACCAAGGGAATCCCCGCACCCGGCACTCCCGGCATCCAGGCGCCCAGGCATCGTGCCACCCTGTCATCCTTGGCGCTGGCCCGGCCGAATCCTGCCAACTGGCACTTTCATTGCGGGTTCGGGTTTCGTACCCTCGAAGCTCCGCAATCGCCCACACGCCCAATGGAGTTCCGATGAGCCAATCTTCAACGCCTGTGACAGCCGCCACCCTGGAGGCCTTCAGTGATGCCTGGAACCGCCACGACGTCGACGCACTGATGGCTTTCATGAGCGACGAATGCGTGTTCCAGGCTGCCGGCGGCCCGGACGCCTGTGGTGCGCGCCATGTCGGCCCCGAGGCGGTGCGCAAGGCCTTCGCCGCCGCCTGGGCCACACTGCCCGATGCGCAGTGGCGCAACGGCCGCCATGTCGTGCACGGCGACTTCGGCGTCTCGCAGTGGACCTTCACCGGTACCGCCGCGGACGGCACCCGGGTCGAGACCGACGGCGTCGACCTGTTCACGTTTCGCAACGGCAAGATCGCCCTGAAGAACGCCTTTCGCAAGGCCCGGCCCAACCTGCCGGCGCTGAAGTAGGCCGGCCGCAACCATGTCCGCCGTGCATCCGTTGCAAGTCGCCGGCGCCGCGTCACCAGCCGACAAGCAATATGACCCGCAATACGATCCGCTGGTCGCCGACACCCCGGGCGCCGGGCGAGCCTACGCGCCCACCTACTGGGTCGCCAGCGCCGGCCCGCCACCGCCCGACGACGGCCCGTTGGCCGGCGACATCGACGCCGACGTGGTGGTCATCGGCTCGGGCTCGACCGGCATCTCGACCGCGCTGTACCTGGCGCAGGAGCATGGCATCCGCGCCGTGGTGCTGGAGGCCAACCAGAGCGCCTGGGGCTGTTCGAGCCGCAGTGGTGGCCAGGGCCAGAACGCCAGCGGGCGGCTCACCCGCACGCAGTGGATCGAGCGCTGGGGACTGGACGTGGCGAAGCGACTCGACCGCGAGATCCGCACCGGCTTCGAGAATTTCAAGCAGCTCACCACCCAGATCGACTGCGACGCTTTCGATGGTGGGCACCTGTACCTGGCGCACAGGCCCGAAAAACTCGCCTACCTGCGCAACGAAACGCGCGTGCGGCGCGAGACTTTCGGCTACGACACCCGCATGCTCAGTGCCCAGGAGGTGCGGCGCGACTATTGCGACGAGCGCGACACCGCCGGCGCCATGCTGGAGGCCGAAGGTGTGGGTATCCATCCGCTCAAGTTCACCTTCGGCCTGCTCGAGCGCGCGCGCGCGCTGGGTGTGCGCGTGCACCCGGCCAGCCCGGTACAGGGCTGGGAGACGGTCGCCGGCGTGCACCATCTGCGCACCCCCGGCGGCACGGTACGCGCCAGTCGGGTGGCGGTATGCACCGGCGGCTACACCGGGCAGCGCCTGAACCCGCTGCTCAAGAACAAGATCATGCCGATCCTGTCGAATTCGGTGGTCACCCGGCCGCTGACCGAGGCCGAGCTGCAGGCCACCAACTTCCGCTCGCGCACCTTCCTCACCGACACGCGCACGCTGCGTTTCTACTACCGGCTGCTCAAGGACAACCGGCTGCAGATCGGCAGCCGCAGCGCGCTGACCGGCGCCGACGCGCAACACCCGGTGCACCTCAAGCTGCTCACCGATGCCATCGCGCGCAAGTTCCCGCCGCTGGCCGGCATACCGATCGACTACTCCTGGTGGGGCTGGGTCGATGTCAGCCACGACATGATGCCGCGCATCACGCGGCCCGACCCGGCGCAACAGGTCTGGTACGCGCTCGGTTACGGCGGCAACGGCGTGTCGTTCTCGACCTGGGCCGGCAAGCGGCTGGCCGAACGCGTGGCCGGCCAGGACGCGGGGCAGCCGGTGTTCGACCTTCCGATCTACAGCTCCGAACTCGAATACCCCAACCTGTTCGGCGCCGTGTCTTCGCCGGCGCTGGCGCCGTTTCGCCGGCTCGGCCAGCGGATGCTGTACAAGTGGTACTGGTACCGGGACGAGAAGTAAGCGCCGGGCCGGGCCGCCCCAGGCAAGCGCGCACCGCAGCTCGCAGAGCGAAGGCATAGCAATGACCACCGCGCCGGGCCGCCCCAGGCAAGCTTGCGCCGCAGCTCGCAGCACGAAGGTACACCAATGACCACCACGATCTACCAGGCGCGCAAGATCATCACGATGAACCCGGCGCGTCCCGAGGCAAGCCATGTCGCGGTGCGCGACGGTCGTTTCCTGGGGGCAGGATCGCTGGATGAATTGCGCGGCTGGGGCGCCTTCGATCTCGACCGGCGTTTTGCCGACCAGGTGCTGATGCCAGGGCTGGTCGAGGGCCATGCGCACCTGATGGCCGGCGCATTGTGGCGCTACACCTACTGCGGTTACTTCGACCTGTGCGACCCGGATGGGCGCAACTGGCCGGGCGCGCGGTCGCTGGACGCGGTGGTCCAGCGCCTTTGCGATGCAGCGCAAAAACTGCCTGACGGTCCGGTGCTGGGTTGGGGTTTCGACCCGATCTATTTCGGCGCGCAGCGCGTCACGCGCCAGGACATCGACCGCGTCAGCGCCACCCGCGCGGTCGGGCTGTTCCATGCCAGCGGCCACATCCTGAACCTCAATACGCAGGCGCTGGAGCGCGCCGGTTTTCTGCGCAGCGGCATCGACCATCCCGGCATCCCGCTGGGCGCCGACGGGTTGCCCACCGGCGAGCTCAAAGGCCCGGACGCGATGGTGCCGGCGTTCGGCCACATCGGCCTGGACCGCTCCTTCCTCTCGGGGGATGAATTCGGCATCCGTGCCTTTGCCCGGCTGGCGGTGCGCGCCGGCGTCACCACCTCCACCGACCTGGCGGCGACGCTGGCCGACCCCGAAGTCGAGACCCTGTTGCGTGTCACGGGTGAGGACGACTACCCGGTGCGCCTGGTGCCGCTGCTGCGCCTGCTGGGGTCGAGCCCGTCAGACACGGTGGCGCGCGCCTGCGCACTGCGTGCGCGCAGCACCGAGCGCCTGCGCCTGGGTCGCATCAAGACCGTGGCGGACGGCTCGATCCAGGGCTTTTCGGCACGCATGAAGTGGCCGGGTTATTACAACGGGGCGCCCAATGGCCTGTGGTACACGGCGCCGGAAGTGATGCGCGCGTGTTACACGCTGGCGTTGCAACAGGGGGTGCAGGTGCACACCCACACCAACGGCGACGAAGCCACCGCACTCGCACTCGACTGCATGGCGCAGGCACTGGCCGAGGTGCCGGTGCCCGACCACCGCTTCACGCTGCAGCATTGCCAACTGGCCGACGCGGCGCAGTTCCGGCGTATCCGCGCGCTCGGCATGTGCGTGAACCTGTTTGCCAACCACCACTTCTACTGGGGTGACCAGCACTACGCCACCACGGTCGGCCCGGAACGCGCCGAGCGCATGAACGCCTGCGGCACGGCGCTGCGCAGCGGCGTGCCGTTTGCCATCCACAGCGATGCGCCGATCACGCCGCTGGGGCCGCTGTTCACGGCCTGGTGCGCCGTCAACCGGTTGACCGCCTCGGGTCGCGTGCTCGGTGCAGGCGAGTGCATTCCGGTGGCCGATGCGTTGCGCGCCATCACGGTGGGCGCGGCCTACACGCTGAAACTCGACCATGAGATCGGCAGCATCGAATGCGGCAAACGCGCCGACCTGTGTGTGCTCGAAGACGACCCGACGACGGTGGCCCCGCTGGCCCTGAAGGACGTGCGCGTCTGGGGCACGGTGCAAGGCGGCCGGGTGTTCGACGCCGGGTCGGCCCGCGCGCCGTAGCCGGCGCGCCGCGCGCGCTGGCCGCCGGCGACACGACCACCCATCCCGGCGTATCAGGTCGCGGTCTCGGCCGGCGCGAACAGTTCCACGCGGTCGCGGCCGAGCTTCTTGGCCCGGTACATCGCGACGTCGGCGTTCTTCTGAAGTTCCGTCTCGTCCACCGCATCGTCCGGGTAGATCGCTATTCCCGCGCTGGAGGACACCTCCAGCCGCTGCCCGCCCTCCAGCACAAAGGGCTGGTTCAGCGCCATCCGGACCTTTTCCGCCACCACCAGCACGTCCTGCGCATCCTTGACGTTGGGCAGCAGCACCATGAACTCGTCGCCGCCGATGCGCCCCACCGTGTCGGACTCGCGCACGCATTCGAGCACCCGCAGCGCCACGGCCTTGAGCAGCAGGTCGCCCACCGCATGGCCGAGGGTGTCGTTGACCGGCTTGAACCGGTCGAGATCCAGGTACATCAGCCCGAGCCGGCTGTGGTCGCGCTTCGCCTGCGCAATGGCCTGGTGCAGCCGGTCGGCGATCAGCGCGCGGTTGGGCAGCCCGGTGAGCGCATCGTGCTGCGCCAGGAACGCGACCCGCATCTCGGCCTCCTTGCGTGCGCTGATGTCGCGCACCACGCCGACGAAACACGGCGTGCCGCTGAAATTCGCGATCCGCGCCGACACGATGCCCACGAACGACTCGCCGTTGCTGGTGCGGATCGTCGCCTCCATGTTGTCGCACGCGCCGTGTTGCGACAGCGTCTGGATGAAGCGCTGCTGCTCCTGCAGGTTCTGCCAGAGCTTCATGGTGTCGAGTGGCTTGCCGACCAGATCGCTGCGGCCGTAACCCGTCATGGAACACAAGCCGTCGTTCACGCTGAGTATTTCGCGGTTGTCCAGGCGCGCGATCAGCACGCCGTCGGGGCTGGTGTTGAAGATCAGTTCGAAATGGTCCTTGGTCTCCCGCAGCTGCGCCGTCATCTGCGTGGCGGTGCTCAGCAACCGGGCGCGCCCGGTCAACAACAGCCAGGTCACAAGCGCCAGCAGCAGGCTCAGGGCAGGGCCGGTGAACGCGATGATGTCGGCGACCTGCTTGCCGAAACCGCGTGTCACCGTGGCATGCGGTCGCACGGCCAGTGTCCAGGTGCGCCCGGCAATGACCAGGTATTCGGCAGTCCAGCCTGCCGCCGCATCGCCAATGCGGACCGCGCTGGAGGAGTCGAACAGCAGGGTCTCGGCCGTCATCTGCACGCCGTCGTACAGCCGGATGTCGTTGCCCTGGACCCACGGCCCGAAAACGCTGGCCATCAGGTCGTTCATGCGGATCGGCGCCAGCACCCAGGACGTGATCGCCACGCGCCGCGCAGCCACGGATGGCGGCTCGGGATCGGCAGCGTACAGCGGCAGAAACATCATGAATCCGGCCTGCTCCGGCGTCCCGTCGTTCGACGCGAGCCAGACCTTGCCCGAGATCGCGGCGCGCCCCGAATCGCGGGCCGTCTCAAGCGCCAACCGGAGCACCGGGTCGGCATGCAGGTCGGCTCCGACCAGGCGCTGGTTGCGCGCCGATGCCGGCTCGATCTGGACCACCGGCGCGAATACATCGCGTGCCGGCGCTCCGGCCGGCCTGGGCTGTTGCAGCGGTTCCGGTCGGACCACGTAGCCGGCCAGACCGGCCCGCCGTTGCGCCGCAGTATGGGCCGCAAGGCGGTCGGCCGGCACCCATTCGGCCACGCCGACACCGTCCAGGCCGGCGAAGTCGGCCCCGAGTTGCAGCGATTCCACGAACAGCCGCAGGTTGTTGCGGTCCTGCCGACCGGGCAGGTGCAGCAGCGCCTGGGTAGCCCGCAGCACCTGTTCGTCGGAGCGCATGCGCTGCTCGATGCTGCGGGTGGTTTCGCGTACGGCGTTATCGAGCTGCGACCGCCGCGCAAGTTCGGTGTGCTGATTTTCCTGCCACCACCACAGGTAACTCAGGCTGCCGGCGGCGAGGAATACACCAAGGGCGGCCAAATGGCGGTAGGCAAGCTTCACGTGGCATCTCAGAACACAGTCATCGCGCGGGCCAGCTCCGGGCTGAAATACTTTTCGAAGATCCGCAATACGGTTCCATCGGCCCGCATGGCTTGCACCAGGCCTTGCCATTTGGCCTGTTCGACCGCAGCCAGCGATTTCCTGGACATGATCAGGCCGTGCGGTACCGCGCCATCACCGGTGTCGATGATGGTCGTGACGTCGCGGATGGCCCGGCCCGCCACCTGCGAGTAGTCGAATGGTTCGATGATCATGCCCTGAATGCGGTTGAGCGCCAGAATCTGGTACAGCGGTTCGAGCCCCGACGCGTAGGCGACCCGGTTTTCCGCCGTCAACCAGTCCACAAACTGATTCGTCTTCTCGCCATAACGAAAGCTGCGGACCACACCGAGCTGCAGCCGGGTGTCGGCCTCGAAGCCGGCCAGTTCGCGCACCTTGGCGTCGTTGCGCACCAGCAGGTAGTACTTGTTGGAAAAGTACCACGCGAAACCGGCAAACTTGTGACGCGCCTCGTTGGTGATGCCCGACAGGCTGAAGTCGAGCGCGCCGGACTCGATCAATTCCCAGATCCTGGCGCGTGCCATCACGCTGACGGTGACCCGGCAACCACTGCGCTTGACCAGTTCGTCGGCGAAATCCTTGTCGATGCCGGAGTCGGTGCTGGCCGAATACAGCAGCCCATGTTCGTGCAGCGCAAGCGTCAAGGGACGGTTGCAGGCCGGGCCGTCGGCGGCGGCGCAATGACCGGCCAGCCCCAGCAACAGCGCCGATACGAGCCAGTGCCGCAAGTACGACATGCCTCCCCGTGTCAACAACATCACCATAACCACCACCTTTGTTTTTTTTAATATACACGGCCTTGGAGCAGAATGGCGGCGCTCAACTATGAGGGCGCGTGCCTTACTACTTCAATTGGTGGACAAGCCGGTGCGCGGCGGCGCGCACGGCGACTGGTGTGGTGGGCGTTTTCAGCCTGGTCGCATCAAATTGACATGGATCAAGCAGTTGTCGAGCGCCGGACTCAGGAAACGACCTGGTAATACAGGTTCTGAGGGTGTTTTGCCTGCGCGAAGAAAAACCAGCGCTCGGCGATCAGCCCCGGTGCCTGCACCAGCGCCGCCAGTATCCAGGGCAGGCCGGTCTGGCTGGCCAAGCCCCACAGGGCGAGCAGCGCGGGCAACC
>JANMYG010000272.1:0-15305 GCA_031381865.1 Betaproteobacteria bacterium
TCGCCCAGGCTGATCGGGATCAGCTGCGCCACCCGCGCGTCTTTCTGCAGCTCCAGCACCGCCGCGAGCGGGATGTTGCCGGCAGGTACGTCGATATGGAAGACGCCGGCCAGGATCAGCTGCATCGGGCTGCCCTTGGCGCCAACCACCACATCGATGCCGGCCAGGTCGCGCTCGAAGACCCGGTCGAGCTGGGTGCCCACGAGCAGCACGAAGGTGATCGAACCCAGGCCCAGTGTCAGCAACAGCAGGTTGAGCGCTGCCGCCAGCGGACGCGCCAGCAGGTAACGCCAGGCGATCGCAACCATCTTCATGGCGCGTTGTGCAGGGCCGGCGCGTACAGGTCGGCGATACGGCACACCATGGCCTGCGGCAGGCCGGCTGCCACGCGCCCGTCATGCGTCGCAATGACCAGCGTCGCGTGCAGGCGCCGTGCCGTGCCCTCCAGCAGCTGCAACGCGCCATCGGCCGCGATATCGTCGAGGCTGGCGGTCGGCTCGTCGGCCAGAATCACCCGGGGCGCAAGCAGAACCGCGCGCGCCAGCGCCACGCGTTGGGCCTGGCCGCCCGACAACTGGCTGGGCCGGCGCGCGCCGAGTTCACCCAGGTCCAGGGCCTGCATGGCCTGTGCGATCACCTGCGGGTCGTCAGGCACACCGGCGGCCCATTGCGCCAACGCCAGATTGCCGACCACCGTGAGCGCCTCGCTCAAGTACAGCTTCTGGGGCAGGAACCCAATCGTGCGGGCACGCCAGGCATCGGTCCCGATTTGCCGGAGCTCGGCCAGGTTCTGGTCCGCAACCGTGATTTCTCCCCTGGACGGGCGCAGCAATCCGGCCGCGAGCGCCAGCCAGGTCGACTTGCCGCAGCCCGACGGCCCCTGCAGCAGCAGCACGCCGCCCTGCGGCACGTTGACATCGGGAAAACGCAACTCGGCCCCGGTGGGATAACGGTAGGCCAGACCACGCGACCGGATCATGCGCCGCGGCTCCGGCCGCGCGCGTGCGTCGGACCCCGGTTCCATGCTGCCCATGCTGCCCTGGCTGCCGTTGCTGCCGTGGCTGCCCATGCTGCTCTGGCTGCCCTGGCTGCGAAGCTTCGCCGCCGAGGCGCCGGGTTCCGCGGCGCGGTTGCACGCGGGGACCGGTTGCTGGCGGGCATCGCGCACCATCTGGCGACTAGTGATCTCCCGCAATTCATGGCAGGACTCCAGTCGAAGGTGGTGGTGCCGGACTCCGATCCGCCGGCATCGGTGGATATCCGGTGCTGCGCTCCCGCGCCCGATCCGGTGCTGCAATCGCGGCCGGTATTGTGGGTGGTGTCGTGTAGTGCAACATGGTCGATGGTTGTTCCATTGCTCTGTGGTTGCGATCCGCAATGCGCCCGCCGTGCGAGTATCTACCGTTCCTGTGCGCCGGGTCCATGGTCAGCGCAGACCGTGGGCTATAGTCGTTTGCCATGGACCCAGCCCACGACACCACCCCATCCGCCGACTCCTTGCGGGTCCACAGCTGGCGCGCCCTGACCCCCGGCCCGCGGCTCATCGTGCTGGGCGCAGTGCATGGCAACGAGACCTGCGGCACGCGGGCGATCACCCAAGTGCTGTCGGAACTGGACAGCGGCGCGCTGGTGTTGCATCGCGGCAGCGTCAGCTTCGTACCAGTCACCAACCCGCTCGCCTACCACAAGCAACAACGCATGGGCGAACGCAACCTCAACCGCAACCTGTACCCCAATACGGCGCCGCAGGACTACGAAGACCGCATGACCAACGTGTTGTGCCCGTTGCTGGCCGAGCACGACGTCTTGCTGGACCTGCACTCGTTCCACACCGCCGGCGAACCGTTCGTGATGGTCGGCCCGCCCGACAACTCCGGCGCATTGGAGCCGTTCGCACACGCGGCGGCGGAACAGGCGCTGGCACTGCGGCTCGGGCCGCGGCGCATTGTCGAGGGCTGGCTGGAGACCTATGCCGAAGGCGTCAAGCGCCGGCTCGAACGCACCGCTCCGAGCGAGCGCGCCCACCTGCTCAGCACCGACCCGCGTTATGGCGTCGGCACCACCGAGTACATGCGCAGCCGTGGCGGCTACGGCGTCACGCTGGAATGCGGTCAGCACGACGACCCGAACGCGCCGCAGGTTGGCTACAAGGCCATCCGGCGCTGCCTGGCGCACCTGCGCATGGTCGACGCAGCCGCGCCGGCGGCGACCACCGACATCGAGTTGCTGCGGCTGACGCAGGTGGTCGACAAGTACCACGGCGGGGACCACTTCGCCCGCGCATGGGCCAGCTACGACCGGGTCGGCCGGGCCGAGTTGATCGGCACGCGCGACGACGGCTCGCCGGTGCTGGCGCCACACGACGGCTACATCGTGTTTCCCAATCCGGCGGCCATCGCAGGCAACGAGTGGTTCTATTTCGCGCGGCGCAGCACGCGCGACCTGGGCGCCTGAGCACCCGGCGGCGCGACCGCCCCGGAACCGCGGGACGGCGCGAGTTTTCCAGACCCGCCATCGGCGGGCGGACCTCCTCCCACCGTTCGCACGTCGTCCCGCACCCTTTTGCCGTGCTCCCAACCGGCGGCCGAAACCGGGCGGCATGCCTGCTTGCCAGCGCGTATTGCCGATGCCGAATTTGACGCACCCGAACCGGGACGTTACACTAATAACCCACCAGTCATTAACGAGAATCCCGTGACTCCCCCTCCCGACGACCATTTGCCACTTGCCTTGGCCAAGCGTGCGCGCCGCAAGGATGCGCGGCCGGGCGAGTTGCTGGCGGCCGCGCTCGACCTGTTTGTCGAAAAGGGTTTTGCGGCGACACGCGCCGAAGAAGTCGCCAAACGCGCCGGTGTGTCCAAGGGCACCCTGTTCCTGTATTTTTCCAGCAAGGAAGAGTTGTTCAAGGCGGTCGTGCGCGACAGCATCTCCGACCGGTTTCCGGGCTGGCTCAGTGAAATCGACGCTTACACCGGAACCGCGGCCGACTTGTTGCGCTACAGCATGAGCACCTGGTGGGCCCGTTACGGCGCCACCAAGGCCTCCGGGATCTCCAAGCTGGTGATGAGCGAGGCCAGCAACTTCCCCGAACTGGCCATGTTCTACCAGCGCGAGGTGGTGGAACCCGGCCGCGAACTGATCCGGCGCATCTTGCAGCGCGGCATCGACAGCGGCGAGTTCCGCGCCATCGACATGAATTACGGCATCTACCCGGTGCTGGCGCCGATGTTGTTCCTGGTGATGTGGAAACACTCCTTTGGCGGATGCGTGCCGGCCGCATCGCAGATCGTTCCCGAAGACTACATCCGGGCGCATCTGGACACGGTGTTGCACGGCCTGTGCCTGCCAGCCGACCAGCAACCGCACGACACGAGAAAGTAACCGATCATGAAACGCTGGTTGAAATGGTCCATCGCGGCACTGGTCGTGGCGGGTCTGGGTTTCGGTGTCATGCGTACGCTTGCGGGGCGCAAGGCGCAGCAGGAGACACTGGCCGCGCAGGCCGCGCAACGCGCCGAAGCCCCGGTTGAACTCGCGGCGTCGGACGTGGTGCAGGTCAAGACACGCACGATGTCGCAGGGCCTGGCGATCTCGGGCGCGCTCAAGGCCGCCAACTCGGCCACGATCAAGGCCAGGGTGGCCGGTGAACTGCAGGGCATGACGCTGCGTGAGGGCGATTTCGTCAAGGCCGGGCAGGTGGTCGCGCGCGTCGACGCCACCGACGCGCAGGCACGCCTGCGCCAGGCACAACAACAGGCCGAATCGGCCAAGGCCCAGGTCGACATCGCCCGGCGGACCTACGACAACAACAGCTCGCTGGTCGCGCAGGGCTTCATTTCCAAATGGGCGCTCGACTCGTCGAGCGCCAGCCTGGCCGCGGCCGAGGCGAATTTCCGGGCCGCGCAGGCGGGTTCGGACATGGTCGGCAAGGTGCTGGAAGACACCGTGCTGCGTTCGCCGATTTCGGGCCAGGTGTCGCAGCGGCTGGCGCAAAACGGTGAACGCGTGGCGATCGACGGCCGGGTGCTGGAAATCGTCGACCTGGGTCGGCTCGAACTCGAAGCCAGCCTGAGCGCCGCCGACTCGCTGGTCGTGAAGGTGGGCCAGAACGCGGGCCTGCAGATCGAAGGCGTGAGCGCGCCGATCCGTGCCACGGTGATGCGGATCAACCCGAACGTCGTGGCCGGCAGCCGCTCGGTGCTGGTCTACCTCGCCGTCGACCCGGTACCGGGGCTGCGCCAGGGGTTGTTCGCCCAGGGGACGCTGCAAACCGGCACCACGCAGGCGCCGTCGGTGCCGCTGAGCGCGGTGCGAACCGACAAGCCGGCGCCCTATGTGCAACTGCTGGACAACAACCGGATCGTGCACCGGCCGGTGGAGCTGGGTGCGCGCGGTGAATCGGATGGCCAGCTGGTGGTCGCGATCAAGGGGGTTGCCGACAACGCCAACCTGGTCAACGGCAGCGTCGGCACGCTGCGCGAAGGCACCGCCGTCAAGTTCACGGCCGGGGCGAAGTAAGCCATGTGGTTCACCCGCGTCAGCCTGCAAAATCCGGTCTTCGCCACCATGGTCATGCTGGCCCTGGTCGTGCTGGGCCTGTTTTCCTACCAGCGCCTGCAGATCGACCAGTTCCCGAACGTCGATCTGCCGGTGGTGGTGGTGATCACGGATTATCCTGGCGCGTCGCCCGAGATCGTCGAGAGCGAGGTCACCAAGAAGATGGAAGAAGGCGTCAACTCGATCGCCGGCATCAACGCGTTGACCTCGCGCACCTACGAGGGCCAGTCGGTGGTGGTGATCGAGTTCGGACTGCAGGTCGACGGCCGCAAGGCAGCCGACGACGTGCGCGAAAAAGTGGCGGCGATCAAGCCGCTGCTGCGCACCGAGGTCAAGGAACCCCGCGTGCTGCGCTTCGACCCTTCGGCCCGGGCGGTCTGGTCGGTGGCGGTGCTGCCGGACACGGCGCGCGGGGCGGGGAACGCGCCACGCGCGGCGATGTCGGAGGTGGAGCTGACGAACTGGGCCGACCAGGTGTTCAAGAAGCGGCTCGAGAACGTGCGCGGTGTCGGCTCGGTGTCGGTGGTGGGCGGCACCAAGCGTGAAATCAACCTGTACCTGAATCCGCTGGCGCTGGAAGCCTTCGGGCTCACGCCCGAGCAGGTCGTGGCGGCCGTGCGCAGCGAGAACCAGGACCTGCCGCTGGGCGCGATTCGTTCGCGTGAACAGGAGCGCGTGGTGCAGATCGACGCGCGCATCACACGCCCGGAAGACTTCGGCAAGATCATCGTCGCGCGCAAGAACGGCGCGCCGGTGCGCCTGGACCAGCTGGCGCGGGTGGTGGACGGCGCGCAGGAAATCGACAGCCTGGCGTTGTACAACGGCCAGCGCACGCTGCTGCTGACGGTGCAGAAATCGCAGGACGAGAACACCATCGCGGTGGTCGACGGCCTGCAAAAGGCGCTGGCCGAGATGCAGAAGCAATTGCCCCCGGGCGTGCGGCTGGAGCAGATCGTCGACGGGTCGCGCCAGATCCGGGTGTCGGTGGACAACGTGCGGCGCACGTTGATCGAGGGCGCGTTGCTAACCGTGCTGATCGTTTTCCTGTTCCTCAATTCCTGGCGTTCCACCGTGATCACCGGCCTGACGCTGCCGATCGCGATCATCGGCACCTTCCTGTTCATGAACATGCTGGGCTTCACGATCAACATGATCACGCTGATGGCGCTGAGCCTGTGTGTCGGGTTGCTGATCGACGATGCCATCGTGGTGCGCGAGAACATCGTGCGCCATGTACAGATGGGCAAGACGCCCTACCATGCTTCCCTGGACGGCACGCAGGAGATCGGCCTGGCGGTTTTTGCGACCACACTGTCGATCGTGGCGGTGTTCATGCCGATCGGCTTCATGGGCGGCATCATCGGCAAGTTCTTCCACGAATTCGGATTGACGGTCGTCACGGCGGTCCTGATCTCGATGTTCGTGAGCTTCACGCTCGACCCGATGCTGTCGTCCGTCTGGCACGACCCGAGCATCGAGGCCGATGGCCACCGGCACGCGCCCGCCGACTGGTACGACCGGACCATCGGGCGTGTCACCGGCGCATTTGACCGCGCAACCCACTGGCTGGTGGGCGCCTACCAGGGCATCCTGCGCTGGTCGCTCAGGCACCGTCTCACCACCGTGGCGCTGGCGCTGGGCATCTTTGTCGCCAGCGTCCTGATGGTGCCGCTGCTGGGCACCGAGTTCGTGCCGAAATCCGACTTCTCGGAGACCACGCTCAACTTCTACACGCCGGTCGGCTCCTCGCTCGAGGTCACGGAGGCCAAGGCGCGCCAGGTCGAAGCCATCGTGCGCGAGTTCCCGGAAGTCCGCTACACCCTGAGCACCATCAACTCCGGCAACGCCCAGGGCAAGATCTACGCCAGCCTGTACATCCGGCTGATCGACCGCAAGGACCGCACCCGCAGCGTCGACGTGTTGTCGGCCCAACTGCGCGAACGCCTGCAGAAGGTGCCGGGCATCACCGTCACGCACGTGGGGCTGCTCGATTCGGTCGGCGGCAACAAGCAGGTGCAGTTTTCCATACAGGGCGCCAACCAGGCCGAGCTCGAGCGGCTGACCCGGCAAGCGCTCGAGAAAATCCGGCCGATCCCGGGCCTGGTCGACCTGGACTCGAGCGTCAAGCCCGACAAACCGACGCTCGACATCGAGGTCCGGCGCGACGTCGCCTCCGACCTGGGGTTGAGCATCACGCAGATCGGCGCGGCATTACGCACCATGGTTGCGGGCCAGACGGTCGGGAACTGGCGCGCGCCGGACGACCAGACCTACGACGTCAACGTGCGCCTGGCGCGGGAATCGCGCAATGCCGCCGACGACCTGCAGCGCCTGCCGTTCGCGATCGGCAGCAACGCCGACGGCAGCACGCGCATCGTGCGCCTCAACCAGGTCGCCGTGGTGCGCGAAGCCACCAATCCGAACCAGATCAACCGGCGCGACCTGACGCGCGAGGTCAGCATCAACGCCAACGTCTATGGGCGCTCGGCGGGTGAAGTGTCGGAAGACATCCGCAAGGCCATGGACTCGATCAGCATGCCGCCCGGATACAGCTACAAGTTCAGCGGTTCCACCAAGGACATGGCCGAGGCCTTCGGTTATGCCGTGTCGGCGCTGGTGCTGGCGGTCGTGTTCATCTACATGATCCTGGCCAGCCAGTTCAAGAGTTTCCTGCAGCCGCTGGCCCTCATGACGGCGCTGCCGCTGACCCTGATCGGCGTGGTGCTGGCGCTGATGCTGTTCCGTTCGACCCTGTCGATGTTCTCGGTGATCGGCGTGGTGATGCTGATGGGCCTGGTGACCAAGAACGCGATCCTGCTGGTCGACTTCGCGATCCGCGCGCGCGAGGATACGGTGGCGGCCGACGGCAGCCTTGTCCCGGGCCTGGGGCGTGACGAGGCGCTGCTGCTGGCGGCCAAGGTCCGGTTGCGCCCGATCCTGATGACGACGCTGGCGATGGTGTTCGGCATGGTGCCGCTGGCGTTTGCGCTGACCGAAGGCTCCGAGGTGCGCGCACCGATGGGGCAGGCGGTGATCGGCGGCGTGATCACTTCGTCGCTGCTGACGCTGGTGGTGGTTCCGGTGGTCTACGGCTACATGGACGACCTGGCGAACTGGGGCAAGCGGCTCTGGCACGGCAAGAAGGTGGCGCCGCCGCAGCCCCTAAAATCAGCCGGTTGAACTGAAACCGGAGACCGTCGATGAAGGCCCAAATGAACCTGGAGCAAGCCCGCTTCAACATGATCGAGCAGCAGATTCGGCCGTGGGAGGTGCTGGACGCACACGTTTTGCATCTGCTGTCGGTCGTCAAGCGCGAGGATTTCGTGCCGCTGCCGCACAAAGCGCTGGCCTTCGTCGACATGGAAGTGCCGTTGCCGGCAGGCCAGGTGATGCTGGCGCCCCGGGTCGAAGCGCGCCTGCTGCAGGACCTGGCGGTGCAGAAACACGAGAAGGTGCTCGAGATCGGGGCCGGCTCGGGCTACATGGCGGCGCTGCTCGCGCACCGCGCGCAACGCGTGATCGCGCTCGAAATCCATGCCGAACTGGCCACGCTGGCGCGCGCGAACCTGCAACACGCCGGTGTGCACAACGCCGAGGTCCGGCATCTGGACGGCTCGCGCGCGGTGCCGGTGGAAGGGCCCTTCGATGTGATCGTGTTGAGCGGGTCATTGGCTGAAGTGCCGCAGGCCTTGCTGGCGCACCTCAAGATCGGCGGTCGCCTGGGCGCGATAATCGGCGACGAACCGATGATGCGCGCGACCTTTGTCACGCGTGTCGGCGACGCACAATTCCGCACCATCCAGCCATGGGACACCGTGGCGCCGCGGTTGCTGAACTTTCCCGAGCCGTCGCGTTTTCACTTCTGACGGCACTGCGCCAGGAATACCCCGACCCATGATCGCCCAAGTCCGTCCCAGTGAACTGTCCGAATGGCTGAATACGGCCCGCCGCGCGGGGCGCCCGGTGGTGCTCGACGTACGCGAGCCGTCCGAATTGCGGGCCGCGAGCATCTCGGCCGGTGATTTCGAGCTGGTCACCATACCGATGGGCAGCCTGCCGGCCAGGTTGGCCGAACTCGATCCGTCGCAACCGATCGCCTGCCTGTGCCACCACGGTGGACGCAGCATGCAGGTCGCATCGTTCCTGTCGGGGCGCGGTTTCGCGCACGTGGCCAACATCGCCGGGGGCATCCATGCCTGGTCGGACGAACTCGACTCCAGCATTCCTCATTATTGAATCCAGGACCCCCATGAAGCTGTTCCGCATGTTACCGATCGCCCTGGCACTGTGTGTCGCCGCTGCCCTGCCGGCGCGCGCGCAGAACCTGGTCGAACTGTACGAATCGGCGCGCGGCTACGACGCGTCGATCCAGTCGGCCCGGTCGCAGTACGAGGCCACCGTGGCCCGGGCGGACCAGTCGCGGGCAGGCACCCTGCCGACGGTGAATCTCGGCATGGCGATGTCGCGCTCGGCGCTGGATGCCAGCGTCAAGGTGCCCAACTCCGCTTTCGGCGCACAAAGCGCGACCCTGAGCGCCTCGCATCCGCTCTTCCGTCCGGCCAACTGGCTGACCTACGAACAGGGCATGAAATCCGTGACGATCGCGCAGGCGCAGCTGGTGGCGGCTGAACAGGACCTGGTAGTTCGGCTGAGCCAGGCGTATTTCGATGTGCTCGCCGCGCAGGACGCCCTGACCTTCGTGATGGCCCAGAAGACCGCGGTGGCCGAGCAACTGGCGTCGGCCAAGCGCAATTTCGAGGTCGGTACCAGCACCATCACCGACACCCGCGAGGCGCAGGCGCGTTTCGACCTGGTGGTGGCGCAGCAAATCGCGGCCGAGAACGACCTGCGCGTGAAGCGCATCGCGCTCGACCAGCTGGTGGGCAAGACCGACGCGGTGCCGAAGTTGCTCGCACCTCCGGTCACCCTGCCGGCATTGCTGCCGGCGGACGTCAACACCTGGGTCGCCCAAGCCATCGACGACCACCCGCTGCTCAAGCAGTCCGCGACCGCGCTCGAGGTGGCGCAGCTCGAGACCCAGAAGGCCCAGGCCGGCAACCTGCCGACGCTGGACCTCAACGGCAGCTACGCCAGGGCGCACAACGACGGCAGTTCGACCTCCAGGCTCGACAGCCGCGTCAACAGCGCAACCGTCGCACTGGCGTTCAACCTGCCGCTGTTCGCCGGTTTCGCGATCCAGAACCGGATCCGGGAGACGCTGGCGCTGGAGGACAAGGCGCGCACCGATCTGGAAGCCGCGCGGCGCACCGTGGCGCAAAGCACGCGCACCGCGTTTTTCGGCGTCTTGTCGGGGCAGGGGCAGGTCAAGGCGCTGGAAGCCGCTGAAGCGTCGAGCCAGAGTGCGCTGGACGCCAACAAGCTGGGTTACCAGGTCGGGGTGCGCATCAACATCGATGTGCTCAATGCGCAGAGCCAGTTGTTCCAGACCAAGCGCGACCTGGCCAAGGCGCGTTACGACGTGCTCGTGGGCGGGCTGAAGCTGCGCCAGGCCAACGGTTCGCTCAAGGCCGACGACCTGCAGTCGATCAACAACCTGTTGCTGAAGTAGGGCTTTGCCTGCCGCCCCCGGCGGCCCGATGGCCTGGCAACACCGCACCCGCAGGAGCAGATGTCGCCGCGTCCCAACCAGATCGAGGAGTCAGGCGCCATGCAGGCCGTCAACGTGTTGTGCATCAAGTGGGGCCGCAAGTACGGCCCCGAATATGTCAACAAGCTGCACTCGATGGTGCGGCGGCACCTGACACGGCCATTTCGCTTCGTCTGCCTGACCGATGACGCACAAGGCATCGACGCGCAGATCGAAGTCAAGCCGATCCCGAACGTGGGGTTTTCCGAATTCGACACCCGCCAGCCCTGGACCTTCGGACACGGCTGGCTCAAGCTCACCAGTTTTGCCAACCCGCTGTACGACCTCGGCGGTCGCACGCTGTTTCTAGACCTCGACATCGTGATCGTCGACAACATCGACTGCTTCTTCGACCAGCCCGGCGCGTTTTGCGTGATCAAGGAGTGGGACAAGAAGGACGGCACCGGCAACACCTCGGTCTATCTCTACACCATCGGCGCGCATGCCGACGCGCTGCAATACCTGAAGGACAACTACCCCGGCGCGCTGGCGGAAGTCCGCAACGAACAGGAGTTCATCACCCTGTACCTGGGCCGCCAGGGCAAGGTCAGTTACTGGCCGGCGCCCTGGTGCGTCAGCTTCAAGCGCCACTGCGTGCCGCGCGGCATGATGAACTGGCTGCGCCCGCCGACCATTCCGGCCGGCGCCAGAATCATCGCCTTTCACGGCAAGCCCAACCCGCCGGACGCCATCGAAGGGGTCAGCGGCAAGTGGTACCGCCGGGTTCCGCCGACCCAGTGGGTGGCCGACCACTGGCGCTGACCGCCATGCGACGGCTGTACAGCCTGCTGGCGTACTGTGCCGTCCTGCCGCTGCTGCTGCACCTGTGGTGGCGCGGACGCAGGGAGCCGGCCTACCGGGCGCGCTGGGGCGAGCGGCTGGGCCTGCACGCGGTGCCGCGCGCCCGGCAAGGCGGCGTGCTGATCCACTGCGCGTCGGTGGGCGAAGTCATTGCCGCCCGGCCGCTGGTGGCGCAGCTGCTGGCGGACCCGCGCCGCGGCCCGCTCGCCCTCACCTGTTCGACCCCCACCGGCTCACGCCTGATCCGGCAGGAGTACGGTGAGCAAGTCGGCCACCAGTATTTCCCGCTCGACCTGCCCGGCGCGACGCGCCGTTTCGTGTCGGCCTGGAAACCGCGACTCGTGGTCCTGATCGAGCGCGAGTTGTGGCCGAACTTCCTGCACCAGGCCCAGGCGCTGGGTGTGCCGGTGGCGCTCGTCAACGCGCGCCTGTCCGAACGCTCGGCGGCGGGTTACGCGCGCTGGCGCGGCCTGATGCGACCCGCGCTCGCAACCTTGCGGCTGGTCTGCGCCGAGGATGCCGCCACGGCCGGCAGGTTCGCGGCGCTGGGAGTCGACCCGCAGCGGCTGAAGGTCACCGGCAACATCAAGTCCGATGCGCGCCCGGACCCGGCGCTGCCAGGGCGGATCGCGCAATTGCGCCAGGGCATCGGCCAGCGGCCGGTGCTGGCGGCGGGCAGCACCCACGCGGGGGAAGACGAAGCCCTGCTTGCCGCCTTCGCCGAGCATCTGGCACAGTTCCCGCAGACGCTGCTGGTACTGGTGCCGCGCCACCCGGAACGCTTCGCCGCGGTGGCCGGGCTGCTGCAGCAATCCGGCCTGCGTTATGTGCGGCACAGCCTGGGGCAGGCACCACAGGCCGACACGCAGGTGTTGCTGGGCGACACGATGGGCGAGCTGATGTTGTGGTACGGCGTTGCCGACGCCTGTTTTGTCGGCGGCAGCCTGATACCGCGCGGCGGCCACAACCCGCTGGAGGTGTTGAGCCTGGACAAGCCCCTGATCGCCGGGCCCCACACGACCAACTTCGAACCGATCTACACCGCGCTGCAGGCTGCCGGCGCGATGTTGCCGGCCCCGGATGCGCGCGCCGTGTTCGCGCGCTTTCAATCCGTGCTGCGCGACCGCGACCAGGCCAGCGACATTGCCGCGCGCGGGCGCGTGGTCTACCTGGGCATGGCCGGCGCGACCGCCGCCACGATGGCGCACCTGCAGCGCTGGTTGTCCGAGGGGCCGGCGCCGGGCAGCGACGCTGCATCCGTGGTCCAGGACGGCGCGCACCAGGTCTGGTTCGATCCACGCTGTGTCACGACCGGGGGTGTGCAACTGTTCGATCCGGCATGGTGGCGGCTAGAGGGCGTGGCGTCCAGCGGCGGGGCCGGGCGCGGCCGGGTCCACTGGGTCGCCGACGGCCGGCGGGCCTACCTGCTGCGGCACTACTACCGCGGCGGCCTGATGGCCCGGCTGAGCCGCGACCTGTTCCTGGCGCAGCCGGTTCCCGACACCCGCGCCATGCGCGAATACATGTTGCTGGGCCAACTGCGCCAACGCGGCCTGCCGGTGCCACGCGCGTGCGCCGCGCGGCATACGCGGCATGCCTTCTGGTACCGCGCCGATATCCTGGTCGAGCGCATCCCGGACGCGACCGACGTGGCTGCGCTCCTGCACACGCAGCGCGCGCTGTCGGCGCTGGAATGGAACGCCCTGGGCCGCGTGGTGCGCCGGTTGCACGACGAGCAGGTCCGGCACGCCGACCTGAACTGCCACAACCTGATGCTCGATATCCGCGGCCAGGCGTGGATCGTGGATTTCGACAAGTGCGGCTTTCGCACCGGGGATGCCTGGAAGTGCGACAACCTCGAGCGGTTGTTGCGTTCATTGCGCAAGGAACTGCGGCTCGACCCGGGCTTTCGCTGGAGCGAAAAAGACTGGACCGATTTTCTGGCCGGTTATCGGCCCGACGCCGCTGCGTAGGCGCCAGTCGCCGCGACCTCAATGCGCGCTGGCGCCGATCTGCGCGTCGGGCTTGACGCGCCGCAGCAGGGCCATCATGTCGGCCTCGATGCGCTGCAGCGCCTGCGCGGTGTGGCCTTCGAACCGCAACACCAGCACCGGTGTGGTGTTGGACGCGCGCATCAGGCCGAAGCCATCGGGCCAGTCGACGCGTAATCCGTCGATCGTGGTGAGCCTGGCCGGCGCGGCAAACGCCACCAATGCCACCGCCCTGGCGACCAGCACCGGGGGCTCGCCCTCGGCGCAGGCCACGTTGATCTCGGGCGTGGAAAAACTGGTCGGCAGATCGTCGAGCACGCGATTGGCGTCGGGCGAGCGGCTCACGATCTCGAGCAGCCGGCAACCGGCATAGGTGCCGTCGTCGAAGCCGTACCAGCGCTCCTGGAAGAAGATGTGCCCGCTCATCTCGCCGCCCAGCGGCGAGCCGACCTCTTTCATGCGCGCCTTGATCAGCGAATGCCCGGTCTTGTACATCATCGGAACGCCGCCTGCGGCCTCGATCGCGGGCGCCACGCGCTGCGAACACTTGACGTCGAAGATGATGGTGCCCCCCGGCACACGCGACAACACGTCGCGCGCGAACAGGATCATCTGGCGGTCGGGGTAGATGTTGTTGCCCTGTTTGGTGACGATGCCCAGCCGATCGCCGTCACCGTCGAAAGCCAGCCCCAGTTCGGCGTCCGAGCTCTTCAGCGCAGCCATCAGGTCGCGCAGGTTCTCTGGCTTGCTCGGGTCCGGATGGTGGTTGGGGAACGTGCCGTCCACCTCGCTGAACAACTCGATCACCTCGCAACCAATGGCGCGGAATATGTCCGGCGCCGACGCCCCGGCGATGCCATTGCCGCAATCGACCACGATCTTCATCTTGCGCCCGAGCCGGATGTCGGACACGATGCGCGCCACGTACGGCGCCAGCACATCGAGCTTGCGCACCGAACCGCCGGGCCGCAACGCCCAGCTCTCGGCCTGCATCATGCGTTGCAGCGCCTGGATGTCCTCGCCGTAGATGGCGCGGCCGGCCATCACCATCTTGAAGCCGTTGTAGTCCCTCGGGTTGTGGCTGCCGGTCACCTGCACGCCGCTGGAACAGACCGTGCTGGCCGCAAAGTACAACATCGGTGTCGTGACCATGCCGACATCGATCACCTCGATGCCGGCCGCCACCAGGCCGCGCACCAGCGCGGCGCCCAGCGACGGGCCGCTGAGCCGTCCGTCGCGCCCGACCGCCACCACGCGCTCACCGCGCGACAAGGCGACCGTCCCGAACGCCTTGCCGATGCCTTCGGCGACCTCCTCGGTCACCGTGGCGGGCACCACGCCGCGGATGTCGTAGGCCTTGAAGATCGACGCGTCGAGTTGCATTCTCTTGTCCGGTGGTGGGTCGCAGACCGGTTCAGGTCTCGGGTGTCGGCGCCGGCAACAAAGCGCGGTACAGGGCCATGTACTGGTCCGCCGCATGGGCCCAGGAAAAGTCCTGCGCCATGCCGCGCAGCATCAGCGCGTGCCAGGGCTTGCCCTGGCGAAACACGGCGACAGCGCGCGCCAACGCGACGCCGAGCGCCTGCGCCGTCGCCGGTCCGAACATGAAACCGGTGGCCACTTCGGCCGCCACGGACTGCGGGTCCGCGTCCACCACCGTATCGGCCAGCCCGCCGACACGGCGCACCACCGGCACCGTGCCATAACGCAGCGCATAGAGCTGGGTCAGGCCGCAGGGCTCGAATCGCGACGGCACCAGCATCGCATCCGCGCCGGCGATCATCTGGTGCGCGAAGGCCTCGTCGTAACCCAGCCGGACCGCCACCTGGCCGCTGTAGCGGGCCGCGGCGGCGGTGAACGCCGCCTCGAGGGCCGCGTCGCCGCTGCCTTGTATCGCCAGTTGTGCGCCGCGGGCGATCAGGTCCGGCACCGCCGCCAGCACCAGGTCGAGGCCTTTTTGCGAGGTCAGGCGGCTGACCACCGCAAACAGCGGCGCCTTCGGGTCCGCAAGCAGGCCCAGCGACTTCTGCAGCGCCGCCTTGCAGCGCTGCTTGCCAGCCAGGGACGTACCCGAATAGGGGGCGGCGATCGAGGCGTCGGTGGCTGGACTCCAGACACTGCCATCGACGCCGTTGAGGATGCCCGACACGTCGCGCTGGCGGCTTCGGATCACGCCGTCGAGCCCGCAGCCGAACTCGGGTGTCGCGATCTCGCGCGCATAGCTCGGGCTGACGGTGGTGATGCGGTCGGCGAACTTGAGTCCCCCTTTCATGAACGAGATCTGGTCGTGGAACTCGAGTCCGGTCGAG
>JANMYG010000273.1:0-3287 GCA_031381865.1 Betaproteobacteria bacterium
TCGACCAGCGCCCGGACGCTTTCGCGCAGAAAAAGCGGGTTGCCCTTGCTCCACCCGAGCAACTGCTGTTCGAGTCGCGGCAACACGTCCTGGCCGAAAAAGCCGGCGATCAGGGCCCGGGTATCGTCGTCGCTGAGCCGCTCCAGACGCAGCTGCGCATAGTTTTCGTTGCCGGCCCAGTGGTGGACGAGCTCCGGCCGGAATACCACCACCACCAGCAACTGGTGCCGGGCCACACGCGGGATGATCCGGTTGACCAGGTGGATGGTGGACGCATCGGCCCGCTGCACATCATCGAGCACGACCAGCAGCTTGCGCCGCCGGCTTTCGGCCAGCAGGACCTCGATCACGGCCGAGCCGATCAGGTCGTGGCGCAGCACCGGCGCGAGCCGGTCCCAGCTGGGCGGCAGGCCATCGAGGTCGAGCAGGTCGAGCAGCGGCGCCTCGCAGCTCGCCTGGTCAAGGCCGAGCGCCGCCAGCCGCGCGGTGATTTCCGTTCGGCGTTGCGCCACCGGCACCTCGCCCAGCCCGAGCAGTTGCAGCAGCACCTCGGCAAACAGCTGGAACGGCGCTACGCTGGTGTAGTGCTCGGCCGTGCCGCGGACCAGCGTCACCGCGTGTTGTTGGCGCTGTGCAAAGCGCTCGATCAGTGTCGTCTTGCCGATACCGGCCTCACCGCTGATTCCCACCACCGACCCGCGGCCGTCGAGGGCCGCCGCGAGAGCCTGGTCCAGCACGGCGAGCGCGGCGGCCCGCCCCAGGAAGGCGCTGCCGGCCGGCTCCGGCGAGAAGCGGTCCCGCCCGGCGATCGGGCCGATGAGGCGGTGGACGTCGAGTGGCGCTTCAAGCCCTTTCAACGTCAGGCGCCCGATCGCTTCGGTCCGCATCACATCCCGAACCAGCGCCGCTGTCTGGGCCGTCATGACGGTCGCATTCGGCGCCGCCATGCCTTGCAGTCGGGCGGCAATGTGAACGACGGCGCCGGTGGCGGTGTAGTTGGCCGCGAAATCATTGAGCGCCGAGCCGACGGCGACCTCACCCGAATTCATGCCCACGCGCAGCGCGATGCGCGACCCGAGGCTGCGCTCAACCAGAAAATGCAGCCGCAATGCCGCGTGACAGGCCCGCGTGGCGTGGTCATCCTGCGAAACCGGCGCACCGAAGATCGCCATGATGCCGTCGCCCAGCCGGTCCGCCACCACCCCGCCATAAGCATGCACCGCCTCGGTCATCACCGCCATTGCCGACTCCAGCAACTCGTGCGCGTCTTCCGGGTCCTTGTCGCGGATGATGCTGAGCGAGCCGACCATGTCAATGAAAACGACGGTCACGAATTTCCGTTCGACCAGGCGCGGTGGGGCGCTGGCCGCAACTGCTCCCACGATCCGCGCGCCGCATTCGGCGCAGTACTTCGCGCCGCCGGCGACAGGGCTGTTGCAGGAGGGGCAGATCGTGGCAGTCGGGATATCGAAGTCCATGCCTTAGCCCGAAGCGCACGCACGGGTGGCGTCGCAGTGTTGGCGGCCAAAGGCGCGCCGCGAGGCGCCGGCGCGCGCGCGACCGCTGCGCCACCGGTGCCGGCGGGCCAGCCTCAGCAGATCGCTTCCAGCAGACACGCAGCAGCCACCCCGCATTGCATGGCCACGATCGCCCGCGGCTCACCGAAGCCACGCTGGGGCGCGTGCAGCGCCACGCAGCGCCGGATATCGGCCGGGTCATGGGGGCCGGGATCGCGGACTGTCACGGAAGCGATCAGCGAAGCCTTGTTCGCCCGGGTTGCCTGGTTGCCCATCACCTCCCAGTCGACACTGATGAACGCGGTGCGCCCCAACACCTGCGTTGGCGGGTTGCCGCCAGAATCCAGCAGCAGGCGGGACTGGACAGTGATCCGCGTCGGAAGCGCTCCGGGATCGGCCAGATCGCACTCGACGCTGCCCACGATGTCGCCGATGCCGAAATGTGCAAAGAACGCGCCGCGCCAGTGCCCGACCGGGTCCGCCGTGGGCCCGAAATCCGGGGCGATGGTGGTCAGGTAGAAGGCGGTCCCGTCGGGCTTCAGCGCGGCGCCGATGTGTTGCGCCGCGTTGCGCGGCAATTCGTGCAGCCCCTGCACACCGAGCAGGCTGCCCATCTCTGCCATTCCGATCGACTGGAGGTAGGCCATGGTGGCTACAGGAAGGGGAAAAATCTCGCGGCGCGGATCGCCACCTTGTAACGCAGATACCAAACACGACATGGGACGGACTCCTTGTTAGGCGTTGAAGTGCGAACCAGGGTCAGCGCGTCAATTTGGATACTCGACCTCGGGAGAGCGTTCGACAAACACCATTTGCCATCGATTCGCCCCCCGCGCCAACCCACGGAACGCGGTCAGTATGACCAGGTTCGCGCCATTTTTCAATTGGATTGCCTCTCACGCTCTCAGGCGCCCGCCAGATCGCGCGCCAGCATGAATCCCGAGCCGGCGCCGGTGCCGGCTCCAGGCCAGGTGGAAGCACCCACCATGTACAGCCCGGCCACGCCGGTGCGCCAACGCGAGTGGCCAAAAGCCGGGCGGAAGCAGAAGAACTGGTCCAGGTGGTGGCTGCCCGACAGGCTGTCGCCGTCCACCAGGTTCGGGTTGTCGCGCTCCAGGTCGACCGGCGAGAGCACATGGCGTGCCAGCACCTGTGCGCCAACACCGGGGGCGTGGCGCTCCAGCAGCGCCAGCGCGCGGTCGGCGTAAGCGTCTTTCAGCGCGTCCCAATGGGCCGGGGCGAGTTGGCCGGCGGCGTCGCCGCGCACCTCGAACGGCAACACGCGCACCTGCACCCACAGGATATGTCGTCCGGCCGGCGCGCGGCCCGGGTCGTACACGGTCGGCTGACCGACGACCAGCACCGGCTCGGCCGGCAACAGGCCGGCCATGGCCTCGCGGTAGGTGCGCGCCATCTGGTCCAGCGAAGGCGCGATATGGACGTACGCGAACTGGCGCAATGCGGCGCCGGCGCGCCAGGCCGGCAGTTCACGCAGGGCCAGGTGGATCATCATCGTCGCGGGGCCCGGGCGCAGGCGCGCTGGCGCGGGCAGGGAGGCGGTCGCGGGTTGCGGCACGGCCGCCGACGGTGCGGCGGCCGGTGTCGTGGCCGTGCCGGCCAGCAGCCGGCCATACAACAGGCGCGGATGCACGTTGGCGATCACCGCCTTGCCGGCCGCGATGCGTGCGCCATCGGCCAGCACCACGCCACGCGCCTGGCCGCCCGACACGTCGATCGCGGCCACCGCGCAGTTGGTGCGCACCTCGCCAC
>JANMYG010000290.1:0-3505 GCA_031381865.1 Betaproteobacteria bacterium
CCACTTCCGGAAGTTTTTGCGTCTCCTTGAATGCCACGTCCAGGTTGACATACCGGCCGACCGGATTGGCGGGCAATGCGAAGGTGGCGCGCAGGGTGGCGGCGCCCTCCTGCAGAACGACGCGGGTGGCACCGTGCGCAAAGCGACCGGCAAGGTAATTGGCCGCCAGGTCCAGGTCTTCCTCGTTGATGACCATGGTGCGCAGGACGCCCGGCCGCATCCGGCGCGGGTCGTTGCGCGAAAGAATGCGTTTGGCGCGTTCGATGTGGGCCGGCGTGAACACGACCTCGCTCGTGACCAGGGGCGTGTTGTCGAGCGCAAGGAACACCATCGCCACCAGCAGCAGCGGGGCGGCCAGCAGCAACAGCAGCGACAGACGCAGCAGGCCGCGCATCGTGCCGGTGACCACTGCGCGCGCACCGCCTGGCATGCCGGCCCGTTACAACAGGGCGTACGTGGTGCTGGCGCGGCAAACACTTTTGCCGTCCACCGCACCGCGGATGTCGATTTCGCCAAAAGCCAGCGACTTGCCGGCGCGCAGCACCGCCGCGCGAACCAGGCCATCCTGTGCCGACAACGGACGCAGAAAACTGGTGTTCATCTGCACGGTCGTGCACGGACGGAACTGCCCGAGGTGGTTGATCAACGCCAGCACCATGCAGGTATCGGCCGCCGCCATCATCGCCTGCCCGCAAATCATGCCGCCCACGCGCGCCAGCTGGGCCTGCTGCGGCAGCCGCACCAGCACCGATTCGGCGTCGCACGACAACACATCGAGGTCGAGTGCCTGCACCCAGGGAGCGAAGTACTCGGCCAGGGCGCCTTGCAGTGCTTGTCGGTCCATGCCGTGCAGCTTAGCGCAAAGCGGCGCTCCGGCAGGTGCGGGAAATTCCCTTTTTTGACACAAGGTCTTCCATACCGGGTCGGTCTGCGTTATGGTCCGATCACACCGCTGTTGGAGGCGTTCGATGGTCAAGCGTTTGGTTCCGGAATTGTCTGGCGCACTGGTGCTGGCCTCGCCTGGGCTCAAGGACGCGCCGGTGCTGGACCTGATGTGCTCGCATTTCGTCCTGACGCTGGCGGCCCGGCGCGGTTCCAATTTCAACGTGCGGCGCGACCTCAACAGCGTGGTGGCGCTTACCGGGCGCCACCTGGCCTGGCCGGCGCCGGTACTCGCGCGCGTGCGCGAATTCCTGGCGCGGCGCTGCACCACCAACGACTACTGGCGTGGCCACGAAGCCCTCGGCGACGCCGAGTTCCTGGCGCGTTACGGCGTCTGGCGCGGCCCGTACGAGGAGGGCACGTTGTTCTTCTACCTGGACGAATACGCCAAGGACCAGCCCAAGGACCTGATCTCGCTGCTCAGCGTGACCGGTGAGTGGCTGACGCGAACGCTCAAGAAGCAGTCGACCCTGGTCGAGAAGAACATCGACGCACTGGCGGGACTGCTGCAGCTCAACAAGGCGGAGCGCGCCCTGCTGCTGTACGGCACGCTGGCGCGTTACCAGCGCGACCTGCGCAGCATCCTGGTCGAGTTCAAGGTCAACAACGCGCCGGAGGCTTACGCGGCCATCGCCGACCTGGCCGGTGTCAGCGCCAGCGAGGTTGGCGAGGCGCTGCGCGCGGGGTCGCGGCTGGAGCGTATCGGGCTGGTCGAGAACCTGATCTCCGAGCACAACATCACCGACCTGGCCGACCTTATGAAGGTGAGCGAGAAGCTGCCGCCGGTACTGATGCGCGAGTACCGCGACCAGGCCGAGTTGATGGCGGTGTTCACGCGCCCTTCGCCCAAGAGCAGCTTGTCGATCGCCGATTTTTCCTTCGTGCAGGACGAAGCCCAGGTGTTGTGCGCCCTGTTGGGCAATGCCGTCGCGCGCAAGGAGGCCGGCGTCAACATCCTGCTGTACGGCCCGCCGGGCACTGGCAAGACCGAGTTGGCCAAGGTGGTCGCGCAGGCCAGCGGCCTC
The DNA here is from genome assembly GCA_031381865.1 of Betaproteobacteria bacterium. Taxonomy (GTDB): domain Bacteria; phylum Pseudomonadota; class Gammaproteobacteria; order Burkholderiales; family Burkholderiaceae_C; genus CAISIP01. The sequence continues at coordinate 1,968 of JANMYG010000290.1, forward strand.
GAGTTGTTCGAAGTGGAATATGCCGACCGCGACGGCAATTCCCTGAGCGGGCGCGACCGCTACCGCTCGCTGCAGATCGCACAGGTGTTCCTCAAGGGCAGCGCGCAGGCGGCGCTGCTGTTCGACGAGGTCGAAGACGTGTTTCCGCCGATCTCCAACGAGGCCGCCCAGCTGCTGGCGCGGGCCGACCAGGTCGCGGCCCCCGCGAGCGGCAGCGTGAGCGGCAAGGCGTGGGTGAACCAGATCCTGGAATCGAACGCGGTCCCCACGATCTGGGTCACCAACCGCATCGAACAGATCGACCCGGCGTTCCGGCGCCGGTTTGCCTACCACCTGGAGCTTCGCTCGCCGCCGCCCGGCGCGCGCGAGGGTCTGGTGCGCAAGACACTGGAAGGCGTCCCGGTGTCGGACACCTTCGTCGAACGGCTGACAGCACGCAAGGGGCTGACGCCGGCGCAAATACGCACCGCGGTGCGTTTTGCCGGATTGGTCCAAACCGTGCCGGCGGGTGATGCCGCGGTCGACCCCACGTCGGACTTCGCGCCCGAAAAGCTGATCGAGCGCCAGCTCCGCAACGCCGACCTGGCGTTGGGCAACCACCTGGATGCGGGCCCGGCGCGACGCATGGTGACCCAATACGACCTGTCGATGCTCAACGTGGAGAGCCGCTACGAGTTGCCGCGGGTGGTGCAGGCGCTGCGTGCGCGCGGCCACGGCAGCTTGTGTTTCTACGGCGCGCCGGGCACCGGCAAGACCGCGCTGGGCGAACACATCGCGCAGGCACTGGACAAGCCACTGCTGGTCAAGCGGGCGAGCGACCTGATGAGCAAATACGTGGGTGAAACCGAGCAGCAGATGGCGGCGATGTTCCGCGAGGCCGAGGCCGAAAAGGCGGTCTTGCTGCTCGACGAGGCCGACAGTTTCCTGCAGGACCGCCGCGGCGCCCAGCGCACCTACGAGGTGACCGAGGTCAACGAAATGCTGCAGGGCATGGAGCGTTTCAATGGCGTCTTCATCTGCACCACCAACCTGCTCGAGCGGCTGGACCAGGCGGCCCTGCGCCGGTTCACTTTCAAGATCAAGTTCAAGTCGCTCACGCGCGAGCAACGCGAAACCATGTTCCGCGTCGAGGCGCTTGCGGGCGACGGCGCGGCGCTGACGCCCCAGATTCGCCAGCGTCTGGCACTGCTCGAGCAGCTGTGCCCGGGCGATTTCGCGGCGGTCAAGCGCCAGGCGGCGATCCTCGACACGCAGCTCGGCGCGCTGGAATTCCTCGAACAACTGGAAGCCGAACACCGCATCAAGCCCGAGGTGCGGGAAAACCGTGGCATCGGATTCCTGCAGTAGACGTTTGTGTTCCCGGCCGACGTGACGGGCAGCATGCGCGAGACCGGCAATGACAGGCCCTCGCGCAGTGCCACGCGCTCGAGCACTGTTTCGAACGCTACCCGCGACGCACCGGCCACCTGCTGCAAACAGGCGTGCAGGGCGCAATCGCGCGGAAGGCGGTTGGCGCACTCGGCACGGCGGGTTGCGAA
>JANMYG010000304.1:0-13523 GCA_031381865.1 Betaproteobacteria bacterium
CGTCACGGCATGCACCAGCGCGGGCTGGTCGACGACCGACCCGCGCGCGACGTTGATCAGGTAACCCCTGGGCCCCAATGCCTGCAGCACGGCCGCGTCGATCAGGCCCCGCGTGCCCGCGCCGCCGGGCGTGATCACCAGAAGGAAATCGACCTCCCGCGCCAGCGCCGCGGCGTTTGGATGGTAGCTGTAGGGGCAGTCCGGCCGGCGGTGGCGCGCGGTATAGGCGATGGCCATGCCAAAACCTTCGGCGCGCCGCGCAATCGCCTGGCCGATGCGGCCCAGGCCGACGATCCCCAGGCGCGCGCCACTGACCTTGCGTGCCAGCGGGAACGGACCTTGCGGCCACTGGCCATCGCGCACGAATTTGTCGGCCTGGGGAATGCGGCGCGCGATCGACAACATCAGGGCCACGCCGAGGTCGGCGACGTCATCGGTCAACACGTCGGGCGTGTTGGTCACCGGTATGCCGCGCGATCGCGCGGCCGCCACATCCACGCCGTCGTATCCGACGCCGAACACCGAGATCACCTCGAGCGCCGGCAGTTGCTGAAGCAGTTCCGCCGGCACGCGCGATTCGCCGCTGGCCGCCATGCCGCGGATGCGCGGTGCGACCTCGGCAAACCGCGCCGGATCGTCGAGATGGATGCGGTCGTACACGACGAATTCCTGCTGCAGGCTGTGCAGGTAGGGCGGCCACAATTTGGCTACGACAAGGATCTCGGGTCTGGACAAACAGTGCTCCACTACAACATCACGACCGGACGATGGGCGCGCCGATGGCGGCCGACCCGGTGCGCCGCCCTATACTTTGCAAAACGCAACGCCGGTGTTTATCATATGATGATTGAAGCTATGGATTGTCTGGGGTAAACCCTGTTTTCAACCGCCGACAGCACCACACCATGACCCAATCTCCCAAGAAAAAACCCCAGGACCTGCGCAGCCAGCAATGGTTCGGCAGGCAGGACCGCGAAGGCTTCGCCTACCGCAGCTGGGTCAAGGGCAAGGGCATACCGCATGACCAGTTCGACGGCCGCCCCGTCATCGGCATCTGCAACACCTTCAGCGAACTAACCCCGTGCAATTCGCACTTTCGCACCCTGGCCGAGCAGGTCAAGATCGGGGTCTACGAAGCCGGCGGATTTCCGCTCGAATTCCCGGTCATGTCGCTGGGCGAGACGCTGCTGCGCCCGACCGCGATGCTGTACCGCAACCTGGCCAGCATGGACGTGGAGGAAAGCATTCGCGGCAACCCGATCGACGGCGTCGTGTTGCTGATGGGCTGCGACAAGACGACACCGTCGCTGGTCATGGGCGCGGCCAGCGCCGACCTGCCGACGATCGGCGTCAGTGGTGGCCCGATGCTGAACGGCAAATGGCGCGGCCAGGAGCTCGGTTCGGGCACCGGCGTGTGGAGCATGAGCGAGCAGGTGCGCGCCGGCACGCTCAAGCTGCAGGATTTCTTCGAGGCCGAAAGCTGCATGCACCGCAGCCACGGCCACTGCATGACCATGGGTACGGCCAGCACGATGGCCAGCATGGTCGAAGCGCTGGGCATCGGGCTGCCGGGCAACGCGGCCTACCCTGCTGTCGACGGCAGGCGCAACGTGCTGGCGCGCATGGCCGGGCGCCGCGTGGTGGCGATGGTGCACGAAGACCAGAAGCTGTCGACGATCCTGACCCGCGAGGCGTTCGAGAACGCGATCAAGACCCTGGCCGCGATCGGCGGCTCGACCAACGCCGTGATCCACCTGATCGCGATGGCCGGTCGCATCGGCGTGAAGCTGAGCATCGAGGATTTCGACCGCCTGGCCAGCGAACTGCCGTGCCTGGTCAACCTGCAGCCATCCGGCAAGTACCTGATGGAGGACTTCTGTTACGCCGGCGGCCTGCCCGTGGTGATGAAGGAAATTGCCGCGCACCTGCACACCGGCGCAATCACCGCCAACGGGAAGACCATAGGCGAGAACATCGCCGACGCGCAGAACTACAACACCGAAGTGATCATGCCGCTGGCGGCGCCCTTCAAGGACCGGGCCGGCATCGCCGTGTTGCGCGGCAACCTGGCGCCGCGCGGCGCCGTGATCAAGCCCAGCGCGGCGACGCCCAGGCTGATGGTGCACACGGGGCGCGCCGTGGTGTTCGAACACATCGAGGACTTTCACGCCCGCATCGACGACGAAGGCCTCGATATCGACGAAAACTGCGTCATGGTGCTGAAGAACTGCGGGCCCAAGGGTTACCCCGGCATGGCCGAGGTCAGCAACATGCCGCTGCCGCCCAAGATCCTGCGGAAGGGCATCACCGACATGGTGCGCATCTGCGACGGGCGCATGAGCGGCACCGCCTACGGCACGGTGGTGCTGCACACCGCGCCTGAAGCCGCCGCCGGCGGCCCGCTGGCGGTGGTGCGCGATGGCGACATGATCGAACTCGATGTGCCCAATCGCAGGATCCACCTGCATGTGAGCGAAGAGGAACTCGCGCGCCGACTGGCCGAATGGCGCCCGCCCGCCCCGGCCATGGCGTCCGGTTACTGGAAACTCTACATCGACCACGTGCTGCAGGCCGACGAAGGCGCGGACCTGGATTTCCTGGTGGGCCGGCGCGGGTCCTTTGTTCCACGCGACAATCACTGAAAATAAGCCGCGTCCCGGACGCACGGGCGTGTACCGGCAGCGGTCCGCGCACTGCGGTGGGCACGTCGTTGTTCCATGCCGGACGAGGTATTGTTATGGGGGGAGCCTGAATGCACGAACGCAGCATCGATGTCGTCGCCCTCGGAGAGGCCATGGTCGAGTTCAACCAGACCGCCCCCGGCCAGCCGCAATACCTGCAGGGTTTTGGCGGCGACACCAGCAATGTCGCGATCGCAGCCGCACGCGCCGGTGCCCATGCCGCCTACCTGACCCGGGTCGGCGGCGACTCCTTCGGCCGCTCCCTGCTACAGCTGTGGGCCCAGGAAGGCGTGAATACGACCGGCGTGACCACCTCCAGCGCCAGCCATACCGGCATCTACTTCGTGACCCACGGCACCTCGAGCCACGAGTTCAGCTACCGGCGCGCGGATTCGGCCGCCAGCCGCATGACGCCGCAATGGCTGGCGTCCGCGCCGGCCGAAGTGATACGCAACGCGCGCTTCCTGCATCTGTCGGGCATCTCGCTGGCCATCTCCGCCGGCGCCTGCGACACCGGTTTCGAGGCCATGGCGCTGGCGCGCGAAGCCGGCACGCTGGTGTCGTTCGATGCCAACCTGCGGCTCAAGTTGTGGCCGCTGGCACGGGCGCAGGCCTGCATCAAACAGGCGCTGGCGATGTGCAACCTGTTCCTTCCAAGCCTGGAGGACATGGTCGCGCTGGCGGGCCTGCGCGACCCCGACAGCATCGTCGACTGGGGCCATGCGCACGGCGCGGCCATGGTGGTGCTCAAGATGGGTCCCGAGGGTGCGCTGGCAAGCGACGGCCAGCAGCGCGAGCATCTGGCGGCGCGGCGCGTCACGGTGCGCGACGCGACCGGCGCCGGCGATTGTTTTTGCGGCAATCTGCTGGCCCGCCTGGCCAAGGACGACGATGTGTTCCGCGCGGCCTATTACGCCAACGCGGCAGCCGCGCTGGCGATCCAGGGTTTTGGCGCCGTCGCCCCGATGCCGCGCAGCAACTCGGTGTTTGCCATCCTGTGAACCAGTCCACCGACCCGGATCGAACGGCGCTGGTCGCGAACCAGGCCAGGTTTGCGGCCGCGTTGCGGCAACTCCCGCTGATCGCGATTCTGCGCGGCATCGCGCCGCAACAGGCTGCGGCCATCGGCGCCGCATTGGCGGCTGCCGGCTTCGCCATCCTGGAGGTGCCGCTCAACTCGCCCCAGGCTCTGGACAGCATCCGGTTGCTGGCGCAAGCCCATCCGGATGCACTGGTCGGCGCCGGCACGGTGCTGACCGAAACCCAGGTCGATGCGGTCCATGCCGCCGGCGGCCAGCTGGTGGTCGCGCCCAATTTCGACGCGGCGGTCGTGCGCCGCGCGCTGCGGCTCGGAATGGTCTGCCTGCCCGGCGTGCTGACGCCGAGCGAGGCGTTTGCCGCCCTCGCCGCCGGTGCGCACGGCCTCAAGCTGTTCCCGGCCGAAATGGCGTCGCCAACGGCCGTCAAGGCGCTGCGCGCTGTGTTGCCGGTGGGAACCCTGCTGTTCCCCGTGGGTGGCATCACCAGGGGCAACATGGGCCCGTGGCGCGCCGCCGGCGCCGACGGCTTCGGCATCGGTTCCGCGCTGTACCAGCCGGGCAAGAGCGCCAGCGCGGTGCGCGAGCATGCGCTGGATTTCGCGGCGGCCGTTCGGGAGGCCATCCGCGCATGAACCAGCCGGCGGCGCTCGGGAACAAGGCAGTGTCGTTCGGACTCGGCGGCAAGGTCGTGATCGTGACCGGCGGCGCCCAGGGAATCGGCGCCGCGTGCGCCGCGCGCTTTGCACGCGAAGGCGCCCGGGTGGTGATTGCCGACCTGGACGATAGCCGCGGCGGCGCCACCGCGGTAGACCTTGGCGCCGCGTATGTGCACTGCGACGTGGGCGACAAGGCCCAGGTCGATGCCGCCGTGCAACACACGCTGCAATTGCATGGCCAGATCGACGTACTGGTGAACAATGCCGGCATCTTCCGTGCCGCCGACTTCCTGGAGATCAGCGAGGCCGACTTCGACGCCGTGCTGCGTGTCAACCTCAAGGGGGCATTCCTGATGGGCCAGGCGGTGGCCCGGGAGATGGTGCGCCACGCGCCCGCTGGCGCCAGTACGGCGGCCGGCGCGTGCCATGGCGTGATCGTCAACATGAGCTCGGTCAACGGGGTGCTGGCGATACCCGACATCGCCAGCTACAACGTCAGCAAGGGCGGCATCAACCAGCTCACGCGGGTGATGGCGCTGGCGCTGGCGGACAAGGGCATCCGCGTCAACGCCGTGGCGCCGGGAACGATCGCCACAGAACTTGCCGCCCGGGCCGTATTGACGAGCGACGCGGCGCGCGCGCGCATACTCAGCCGCACCCCCATGCGCCGGCTCGGCGAACCCTCGGAGATCGCCGATGTCGTGGCCTGGCTGGCCAGCGACGCCGCAAGTTACGTGACCGGCGAAATTGTCACCGTGGACGGCGGGCGCATGACGCTGAATTACACCGTGCCGGTGTGACACCCCGGCGGCGTTGCGCCGCCGCATCCGGCCCGAACATCAACCAGACACAATAGTCGCATGCCTGCCACCAATTCACTCAGCAGCACCTGGTCGGCCCAGGCCATCGGCCGCATCGAGGCGGACTTCCAGCGCAGCGCCGACACCCATCTGATCGCCCTGGCGCTGCCCTATTTCAGCGCGCACGGGATCGACCTGTACCTCAAGGATGAATCGACCCACCCCTCGGGCAGCCTGAAGCACCGCCTGGCGCGCTCGCTGTTCCTGTATGCGCTTTGCAACGGCTGGATCAACGAAGGCACCACAGTCGTCGAGGCGTCCAGCGGCTCCACCGCGGTCAGCGAGGCCTATTTCGCGCAGGTGCTCGGCCTGCCGTTCGTGGCGGTGGTGCCGCGAAATACCTCACCCGAGAAGCTGGCGCAGATCGCGTTCTATGGCGGCAGCTGCCATTTCGTCGACGGCGCGGCCGCGGTCTACGAGCAGGCGCGGCGGCTCGCCGCCGAGTGCGGCGGGCACTACATGGACCAGTTCACCTTTGCCGAGCGGGCCACCGACTGGCGCGGCAACAACAACATCGCCGACAGCATGTTCACGCAGATGGCGCACGAGCGGCACCCGGTTCCGCGCTGGATCGTGGTGGGAGCCGGCACCGGCGGCACCAGCGCAACCATCGGACGCTACCTGCGCTATCGGCGCCACGCGACCCGGATGTGTGTGCCCGATCCGGTCGGCTCGGTCTTCGGCGCCTACCACCGCAGCGGCGACGCGGGCCTGTGCGGACCGGGCTCGCGCATCGAGGGCATCGGCCGCCCGCGCGTGGAACCGAGTTTCATACGGACCCTGGTCGACCGCATGGTCGAGGTGCCCGACCAGGACTCCGTGGCCGCCATGCTGGTGTTGTCGGAACTGCTGGGACGCCGGGTCGGCCCGTCCACCGGCACCAACTTCGTGGCGATGGTGCAGCTCGCGCTGGAACTGCGCGCGGCCGGCGAGACCGGATCGGTGTTGTCGCTGCTGTGCGATTCCGGCGAACGCTACCTGCCGACCTACCACGACGCCGCTTGGGTGCGGCAGGCCTTCGGCGACTGCGCGGCGGCGCGAGCGCGCCTCGAAGCCGACCTGGGCCGAAGCGGCAGCACCGCCTGATGGGCCACGCCGCACAGCCCAGGGCGGCGGTCGGAGCGCCCCCATGAGTCCCGGCCGCCTGCGCCGCCTGCTGTTGCTGTCGGGACTCGGCGCTGCGCTCGGCCCGCCTGCGCGCGCAGCCACGGCCGGCAGCGACAAGGCGGCAGCGCTGGTGCCGCGCAGCCTGGTGTTCCCGCGCGATTTGGCAAGCCACCCCGAGATGCGAACCGAATGGTGGTACATCACCGGGCACGCCACGGTGGGCAGCGGCGCGCAGGCGCGTGTGTTCGGCTTGCAGATCACGTTCTTCCGCGCCCGGGTCGAAGCGACACAACGGATGGCGTCGCGCTTCGCCGCCCGGCAACTGTTGTTCGCGCACGCCGCGGTGACCGACGTGCAGGGACAGCGTTTCTGGCACGACCAGCGCATCGCGCGCGAGGGCTTCGGCGTGGCGTCTGCGAGCCTGGAAGACACCGCCATCCGGTTGCGCGACTGGTCGCTGGAACGCAGAGACGGGGTGTTGACGGCGCGTGTCCCGGCCGCGGGATTCGACCTGGACCTGGCTTTCACGGAGACACAAGGCGTGTTGCTGCAGGGCGTGAACGGGCTGTCGCGCAAGGGCCCCGAGCCGGAACAGGCGAGTTATTACTACAGCCGGCCGCAACTTGCGCTGCAGGGCGAGATCGGCGTCCAGGGCCGGCGATTCGCGCTCTCTGGTGCCGGCGCCAGGGATGCCGGCCCGGGCTTCGCGCCCGGCACCGGCGCGGCGTGGCTGGACCATGAATGGAGCGACGGCCTGATGCATCCTGCCGCCGTGGGATGGGACTGGATCGGCATGAACCTGTTCGACGGCAGTGCGCTGATGGCGTTCCAGATGCGCGACAAGGCCGGCCGTGCGCTCTGGGACGGCGGCGCGTTCCGCCACCCCAGGCTCGACGCGGGCGGCAAGCCTTATGTGTTCAGCCGCGGCGAGGCGGTGTTCCAGCCGGTGCGCGGCTGGAAGAGTCCGCTCACCCAGGCCACCTATCCGGTCGAGTGGCTGTTGCGCACGCCGTCCGACAACTACGTCGTCAAGGCCCTGCTCGACAACCAGGAACTCGACAGCCGCAACTCGACCGGCGCGGTCTACTGGGAGGGCCTGTGCGACTTGCTCGACGGCACCAGGCAACGGGTCGGGCGCGGGTATCTCGAAATGACCGGTTACGCGAAACCACTGCTGTTGTAGGGCGGTTGCGGCGCGCCGGGCGGCTGCGCCGGTTCTTCCGAGAGCAGTCGCCCGAGGAACACTCCCAGGGCAAAGTCGTCGACCTGGCCGAATTCGTGCAGGCGAATGCGCCCCAGGCGATCGATCACCACCAGCGACGGCGTGCCCTGCAGGCCGTAGGCCCGCATGGTGCATGGGATCGGGTCGTGTTCGTGCGGCTGGTCGACGCCGACCGCAAAGGCGATCCGGTATTCATGGATGAAAGCGGCGAGCGACACCGGTGTCATGGCGGCGTGGTGCTCGAAAACGGTGTGCAGGCCGACCACGACCACCTCCTCGCCCTGGAACCGGGCATGCATGCGTTGCGCCTGCGGCAAGCCATGCGCGACACAACCGGGGCACAACATCTGGAACGCGTGTAGTACGACCACGCGACCGCGCAGAGCCGCAAGTTCGAGCGGCTGCGCCGTGTTGAACCACTGGCTTACCTGCCAGGGTGGTGCAAGTGGAAATTCAGTGGTGGACATGGTCAGTGCAAGCCCGCACGACGGCACCAAGCCGGGGACCGTGGCCAGTGCGGGCCACGCGCTTGCTGGCCCCGATCCCTGGCACCAGTTTAACGCGCACCGGGGGCCGTGGCAGCCTGCTGGGAGGTGTACGCAAGGAGGTGTAGAGTCGCACGCTGGCCGCCAATTGTTGGCGCCGCCATGGCTGCGGCCGACCCGCGAACCCAAGCTGCGATCCATGACCTCTGAACGCTCCAAAGCCCAAAGCCCGAGATCGCTGTCCGGTCTGGCTCCTTTCCTGCGGCCGTACTACACGCGCATATTCCTGGCAGCGCTGTTCCTGGTGATGGCCGCGGTGACGACGCTGGTGTTCCCGGTGGCGTTGCGCAGCCTGATCGACGGCGGCCTGGTCGGGGGCGTGTCCAACACCAGCCTGGCCAGTGCCGACACCCGCGTGATGGCCCTGCGCGAACACTTCATGGAACTGTTCGCGGTCGCGGTGGCGCTCGGCCTGTTTTCGGCCGCCCGCTTCTACATGGTGAGCTGGCTCGGCGAACGCGTGACGGCGGACCTGCGCAATGCCGTCTATGCCCACGTGCTGCGCCAGAGCCCGGAGTTTTTCGAATCCACCCAGACCGGCGAAGTATTGAGCCGCCTGACGGTCGACACCACGCTGGTGCAAACCGTGGTCGGCTCGTCGCTGAGCATGGGGCTGCGCAATACGGTGATGGGAATCGGCGCACTGGCGATGCTGGTGTGGACCAACCCGTACGTGATGTTCCAGGTATTGGGCATGCTGGTGGTGATCGTGCTGCCGAGCCTGTGGTTCGGCCGGCGCGTGCGCAAGCTCTCGCGCGCCAGCCAGGACCGGGTGGCGGACTCGAGCGCGATCGCGGCCGAGGTGCTCAACGCCATTCCGGTGGTGCAGAGCTACAACGCCGAAATGCGCGAGACCCGACGCTTCGACATTTCCACCGACAACGCGTTCCGGGTCGCGGTACGGCGCTCGACCGCGCGCTCGGTGCTGGTGGCGTTCATCATCATTGCCACCTCGGCGGCGTTGCTGTGGGGGCTTTACCAGGGAACACAAGCCGTCATGGCCGGGCGCATCACGGCCGGACACCTGGGCCAGACCGTGGTCTACGTGATCATCCTGGCCAGCGCCTTCGCGGTGCTGGGCGAAGTCTATGGCGACTTGTTGCGCGCGGCCGGCGCCACCGAGCGCCTGATGGAACTGCTCGACACCCACTCTCCGATCCGGTCGCCGGCGGCGCCGGTGGTGGCAGCCCAGCCCGCGTCCGGCAGCGAAGTGAAGTTCGACGCGGTGTCCTTCCACTACCCGTCTCGGCCGCTGCAACCGGCGCTGAGCGATTTCAGCCTCAGCGTGGCGGCGGGCGAAACGGTCGCCCTCGTGGGACCGAGCGGGGCCGGCAAGAGCACCGTATTCCAGCTGCTGCTGCGCTTCTACGACCCGCAGAGCGGCTCGATCCTGCTCAACGGCGCGCCGACGCGGCAATTGGCGCTCGACGACCTGCGCGAGCATATCGGCATCGTGCCGCAGGACGCGGTGATCTTCTCGACCAGCGCGATGGAGAACATCCGTTACGGCAAACCCGGGGCCAGCGACGACGAGGTCCGGGCCGCGGCACAGGCCGCCTTTGCCGATGAATTCCTGCGCCTGCTGCCCGAGGGTTACAACACCTTCCTGGGCGAACGCGGCGTGCGCTTGAGTGGTGGCCAGCGCCAGCGCATCGCGATCGCGCGCGCCATGCTCAAGAACCCTCCGTTGTTGCTGCTCGACGAGGCCACCAGCGCGCTGGACGCCGAAAGTGAACGCATGGTGCAGGCGGCGCTGGAGTCGGCCATGCGCAACCGCACCACGCTGGTCATTGCGCACCGCCTGGCGACGGTGCAAAAGGCCGACCGGATCGTGGTGCTGGACCGCGCCCGGGTCGTCGAGCAAGGCACCCACACGACCCTGGTGGCCCAGGGTGGCGTCTACGCGCGCCTGGCGGCGCTGCAGTTCGCTGCCTGAACAGCCACGACGCGGACGTCTCGTCGCGTCATTGCAGCCGGCCCTTGAACGCCTCAGGCAGCGCGAGCTGCATCACGGCGATGCCTTCTTCGACCAGCGACTCGGTTTCGGCCGCCGATGCCCTGCCGCGAATACCGCGCTGGGTCGACTCGCCGTAGTGGATGCGGCGCGCCTCCTCGGCAAAGCGCTCGCCTACGTCCTCGGTGTTGGCGACGATGCGCCGCGCCATGCCCAGCCAGGCAGCCTGCAGGGCGAGCGCGTCATCACCGGTGGTCACGAGCTCGGTGGCGGTGCTTTCGCTCGCGCGGCCGGCGCCCAGGTTCAGGCGCGGGGCACTGAGCTTCTTGACGATCGCGGTGTCGCCACACATCGGGCAAGCCACCAGTCCACGGGAAAGCTGGCGGGCGAAATCATCCTCCCTGGCGAACCAGCCTTCGAACACATGCATCTGCCCGCATTGGAGATCCAGCACTTTCATGGCGCGATTATCCGGCAGCTGCGCCGATAGCGGGTGGACGCCAGTCGAGCGTCCACGCGCCAGACAACACGTTTTGCAGCCACAGCGCACCTGCCAGCGTCTTGCCATCGGTAACCCGGCCGTCCCGGCACCACTGCACCAGTTCGGCCGGCGTGGCCGTGATGACATCGAGAAATTCCCCGTGGTCGAGTTGCCGGGTACCCGGCCGCAGGCCGCGGGCAAACCAGATGTCGATGAACTCGGTGGAATAGGCGACCAGCGGGTGCAGCACGCCGGCATGCGCCCACTCATCGGCGCGGTAGCCGGTTTCCTCGGCCAGTTCCCGCTGGGCGCACAACCACAGGTCTTCGCCGGGATCGAGCTTGCCGGCCGGGAATTCAACCATGACCCGACCCAGGGGGTAACGAAACTGGCGCTCCAGCACCACCCGGACTTCGCCCGATGCACCATGGGTGATGGGCACCACCATGACCGCACCTGGGTGCACCACATATTCCCGGATCGCCAGCCCGCCATCCGGCAGCCGCACCGTGTCGCGCATGGCCTGCAGGAAGTTGCCTTGGAGGATCTCCTGGCCCGAGACCAGGGTCTCCACCAGGTGGCCGTCGACGGTAGCCACGGGCGCGGCCTCAGGCCGCCATCATGCTGGCGACCGCGCGCGCGCACAGGGCCATCAGCGAGCCGGGCAATAGCCCCAGGACCAGCACCAGTGCGCCGTTGATCGTGAGCACGACACGAACGTCGGTCGGCGCGTCGATCGCAGCGGTATGCACGGGCTCGTCGAAGTACATCAGCTTGACCACGCGCAGGTAATAGAAGGCGCCGACCAGCGACATCATGACGGCGAAGACGGCCAGCCCGATGTGCACCGCCTGCCCGGAGGAAACCAGCGCCTGCAAGACCGACAGCTTGGCATAGAAGCCCACCATGGGCGGAATGCCGGCCAGCGAGAACAGGCACACCGCCATGACCGCTGCATACAGCGGGCTGCGCTGGTTGAGGCCGGCAAAATCGGCGATCTCCTCGCTCTCGAAGCCCTTGCGCGACAGCAGCAGGATGATCCCGAAGCTGGCCAGCGTGGTCAAAACGTAGGTCACGACGTAGAACATCGACGAGCCGTAGGCGTCGGCCGACGACATGGTGTTGCCGTTGATCACGCCCGACATCATGCCGAGCAGCACGAACCCCATTTGCGAGATGGTCGAAAACGCCAGCATGCGCTTGAGGTTGGTCTGCGCGATGGCCGCGAAGTTGCCCACCACCAGGGAACCAATGGCCAGCAGCATCAGCATCTGCTGCCAGTCGAGCGCCAGCGGTAACAGGCCCTCGACCAGCATGCGGATGAAGATCGCGAACGCCGCCAGCTTGGGCGCGCCCCCGATCAGCAGCGTGACCGATGTCGGCGCCCCCTGGTAGACGTCGGGAATCCACATGTGAAACGGCACCACGCCGAGCTTGAACGCCAGGCCCGCAACGACAAAGACCAATCCGAACACCAGCACCTGGTGCCTGATCTGGCCGGTGGCGATGGCCTGCGCGACCTCGTTGACGTCCAGTGTGCCCGTGGCGCCGTACATCATGGACATGCCGTAGAGCAGAAAACCCGAGGCCATGGCGCCGAGCACGAAATACTTCATGGCGGCCTCGGTGGCGACCACGCTGTCGCGGCGCAACGCCACCAGCGCATAACTGGAAAGCGTGAGCAACTCAAGCCCCATGTAGATCACCAGGAAATTGTTGCCGCCGATCATGATGAACATGCCCAGCAGACCGAACAGCGACAGCGTGAACATCTCGCCGCCGCGCAACATGTCGCGGTCGCGGGCGTACGGGCGGCCATACACCAGCGTGGCCAGCACCGCGATGGCCGCAAAACACTTGAGCCAGTTGCCCATCTGGTCGCTGATGACCAGCTTGCTGAAACCGTACTGGTTCAGGCCACTGACGGCGTATTGCGCCTGCATCAGCGCGACCAGCGCCAGCGTCAGGATGGTCAGCATATAGGTGGTGGTGCGGCCGGCGCTCTTGACGCCGAGGTCGATCATCGCGATCGCGCAGGCCAGCGTCAACAGGACGATCTCGGGATAGACCGTGATCCAGCTGTAGTTGTCAATCATCGATCGGTCTCTCAGTTCAACTTGGAAAGCGCGACGTGCCGCAGCAGCTCGGCCACCGAACTGTCCATCACGTCCGTGAACGGCTTGGGATAAACGCCCATCGCCAGCACGGCGACCGCGAGCATGGCCAACATCAGGAACTCGCGGTGGTTGATATCCACCAGGGTCCTGACATCGTCGTTGGCGACCGGCCCGAGGTAGACCCGCTTGAACATCCACAAGGTGTAGGCAGCGCCGAAGATCAGCGCGGTGGCGGAAGCGAAACCGAGCCAGAAGTTGGCCTTGACCGCCGCCAGGATCACCATCCATTCGCCGACGAAGCCGGCCGTGCCGGGCAGGCCGCAGTTGGCCATGGCGAACAACAGCGCGAAGGCCGTGAACTTGGGCATGGTGTTGACAACACCGCCGTAGCTGGAGATCTCGCGCGAATGCACGCGGTCGTACAACACGCCGATCACCAGGAACATGGCGCCCGAGACAAATCCGTGCGCGATCATCTGCACCAGGCCGCCGGCCACCCCGAGGTCACTGAACACGAAGAAGCCGAGCGTCACAAAGCCCATGTGCGCCACCGAGGAATAAGCCACCAGCTTCTTCATGTCGCGTTGCACCATCGCCACCAGCCCGACATAGACCACGGCGATGAGCGACAGCGCGATCATGAGCCAGGCCCACTCGCGCGACGCATCGGGTGCAATCGGCATCGAAAAACGCAGAAAACCATAGGCGCCCAGCTTGAGCATGATGGCCGCCAGCACGGCCGAACCACCGGTGGGCGCTTCGACGTGGACATCGGGCAGCCAGGTGTGGACCGGCCACATCGGCACCTTTACCGCAAACGCCGCCAGGAACGCGAAGAACAACAGGGTCTGGGTGGTTCC
>JANMYG010000314.1:0-8445 GCA_031381865.1 Betaproteobacteria bacterium
GGTGTCCGATCACGATGTCGTAGTGTGGCATGGCGCCCACTTCTCCCACGATGTCAACCACGACGGCCCCGCCCAGCAGGGCCATATCGTCGGCCCGCACCTGGTCCCCGTGAACTGGTAGCCGACCCCGCGACCTGGCGGCGTGTCAGCGCTTGTTGCCAAGCGCTCCCGCCGCCCAGGCGGTGGCGGCCTTGGCCAGCTCGCCGATCACCGGGTTGATGACGCTGCCCGCGAGCCCGGCGGCGTGCGGCGCGACCTTCAACAACCATTGCTTGATCAGCGCGCCGCGCGTCTGCTCGTCGGGCGCCGCGGCGGCGGCCTTGAGCTCCCTGGCGTCGGCGTTGTCCGCGCGTGCATCGGCGCCAGCGCGAAGCGACTGCAACGCCAGCTCCAGGCGCGCCATCTGCTCGGCGTTCAGCCCGAGCGCGGCAACGCCCGGCGATTGCATGTTGATCGTGTTGCCATCACCAACCATCACGTTGCCGGAACTGCTGCCGATCTGGATGTTGTATTTGCTGGGCGAAGCGTCGTTGCTCATGGTCGGTTCTCCTTGGTTCCGGGTTCCGGGTTCCGGGTTCTGGTTACCTGATGACGACGCAGCTCGAAGGCGGCGTCTCGGTCGGCCCCCACCACCGGCCAGGGCATGCCGCCTTGGTCGTGCGGGTCATGGCGCCACTGGTGTCGGCGCAGCAACTGCCGGTCAGGGCCTTCGCGGCAGGCACCGCGAGTATCGACTCGCGTCGGCGCACCAGCGCAGATGGTGGTGTCGCCGCAGGGGCCGTGGTGCTCGGTGCTGTGGTTGCGCCGGGAGCCCCCCCAGTGGGCGTGGTCGGGGTGGGCGCCGCCGGCGCCGTCGTGGCGGGTGGTGTCGTCGCACCGGGAGCCCGCGGGGGGGGCGTCGTCGGCGAGGTCGGGGTGGGCGCCGCCGGCGCCGTCGTGGCGGGTGGTGTCGTCGCACTGGGAACCCGCGGGGGGGCCGCCGGGGGCCTGAGTAGCGGCGGCAGAATGTCGATCACCGGCCGGCGCAGCGTCAGGGTACGGGTCTCCGAATCGCTGGTGCGCCCGTCCGCCGCAATCGCACGCACACTCCAGGCCACGGTCGCCGGGCAGCCCAGGCTGCGCGTGGCGCTGGTCGCGTTGGCGTCTGTGGCGCCGCCGGGGCTGGCCGTCAGGCGAAAACGCAGCGAAGCACCGGGCACCGGGTCGATGCGCCAGGTGAAGGCAACATTGGCGCGTCCATCACTCGGGCAAGGCAGCGTGGCATTCGGCGCCGGCGACAACAGCACCGGCACCGGCAGCGGCGACGCGAGGGTGGCCCCGGTCAGTTGCGCAACGGCCGGGCCAACGTGCGCCGCCGACACCGACAGCTGGCCGGTGGCGGTCCGCCCCGCCGCCACAGGCACGAAACGCACCGCGACCCGGCACCGCTGCCGCGGCGGCAATGCCGCGGGGCAATCGTTGCTGGCCACGCTGAATTCGGCCGGCGTGGCCGCGACGCCCTTGATATGCAGCGGCGCGTCGCCGTCGTTGGCAAGCGTGAACACCTGGGGCGCCGCGCCCGCGGCCGCTGCACCGGGCGGCCACGCCAGCTTGCCGAAGTCGTGCGCTGGCGGCTGCAGGACGGCGACCGGCATCGCCACGCGTCCGCTGAGCCGCACGGTTTGCGCCGGCACGGCGGGCGCCGCCAGCTTGAGCGTGGTCTCGCGGACACCCCCCGGCGCCGCGCCGGGCGCAAGCACCACGCGCAACTCACAGGCCTGGCCTGGCGCCACCGCCGCCGCGCAACCCGCAGCATCGACCTCGAACGGTGCTGTGCCGGCGCCCGCCGGGCTGACCGACAAGCGCAGCGGCGCGTTGCCCGTATTGCGTACGCGCAGCGGCTGCATGGCGCTGCGCTGGCCAATTTCGACCGCGTCAAACCGCAGTTCACGTGGTGCCAGTTCGATCACGGCCCCTTTGCCCTCACCCGCCAGCGCAATGCTGCGCGGCCCCGCGCCGGGTTCGTCGGTCGATAACACCAGCGTTGCTTCGCGACGTCCCGGTGCCGTGGCGCGAAACAGCAGTTCGATGCCGCAGTTCGCACCGGGCGCGAGCGACTTGCCCCGGCAACCATCGACCGCCAGCGCGAACGGCGCGCCTGGCGCGGGCAGCGTTCCGATGCGCAACGGCGCGTCACCGCGGTTCTCCACCAGCAGGCGGCGTGACACGGCGGGCGCGCCGACTTCAATGGCGCCGAAGTCGACGCGCGGCTCGACCGCCAGCTCGCCGGCCAGCGCACGCCCGGTCAACGCGACCGGAGCCGCGCCGACACCCTGTGCGGTGATCGACAAGGCGCCGCGCGCCGCGCCGCGGGTACCCGGCGCGAACCGCACACGCAATTCGCACGACGCCCCGCCTGCGAGCGGGGCCGCCATGCAACCGGATGCATCGACGCCAAACGGCGTTTCGGCGCTGATGCCGGTCAGGGTCAACGCGCGACGGCCACTGTTGCGCAGGACCACCGGCCTGCTGGGCGGCGCACCGGCCGCCCCCAGCGTCACCGGCTCGAAGTCGACGCTGCCCATATCGACCTCGAGCTTCGGCGCCCCCAGCAGCCACCACACCAGCGCCGCGCCCACGACAGCCACGCCACCGAGGCCAGCCAGCACGGCGGTCTTGAGGCGGGCCCAGCGCGGCACTTTTGGCCCCGGCACTTGCGGCGCCGGGCTCACCGGCGACGAAGCAGTGTCCGCCGGTACCGGCGCCAGCGTGCGGACCAGTTCGAGTTGCTGGCGCGTAGCCGCCTGCAGTGCCGCGTCGGCGGGCGGTTCGCATGCCGCCAGCGACTGCTCGAACAGGCTGCGCGCCGCGTCGAAGTGCGCCAGCACCAGTTCGCGCGTGCCGGCCTGGTGCAGTGCCCAGGCCTCGGCGGCGCGGTCGCCGAGTTGCTGCGCCGCCTGACGGTGCAGGTCGAGCAGGCGCGCCCAGGCGTCCCAGCGGCCGCCCAGCGCCAGTGGCGCATGCCAGGCGGCACCGAGTGAAAGCAGCCGTTTCCACTCCGAGCGCGCGCCGGCCAGCGCCAGCGTCGACCACAGCAGCGGCAACGCCGCCAGCAACTTGCGTCGCCGCGCCGGGTTGGCGCCGGCCGCCTTGCCGACCCGGGCCACCGCGTCGCAGCGCGCAGCCAGCAGCTGTTCGCCCGGTGCTTGCTCCGGTTGCGCAGACTCCATGGGCTGGAAGCCCGCGGCATCGGCGCGCAACAGACCACGCGCCGCGAGCGCCTGCGCCAGCTCCACGGCCCGCGGCAGGCCACTGAGCTCGGGCAACACCTCGCCCGGGACCGGTCGCGGCGCAAACAGGCGCAGTGTGGAAAGCAGTGCGCGCTCGTCCTGCGAGAGCGGCGATTCGCCGGTCGGCGCGGCAGCACCCAGCAAACGCGCCGCGTCCATCACGGCCTGGGGGTGGCCATGCAGCGCCTCGCACTGGGCCAGCGCCTGCACCGCCAGCGCGCCGGTGAACGCTGCGCCATGTACGCGCTCCATCAAGGCAAGCGCGTCATCGGCTGGCAAGCCCTCGAGCGCGATACGGGCTGCGGCATCGACCAGCAGCGGCGCGGCACCGGCAACCAGCCAGGCGCAGTCCCGCGCCGCATCGAGCAACACCGGCAGGTCGCGCGAAGACAACTCGCAATGGTCGACGACCACCAGCGCGTTTTTGGCCGCGAGGAATTCGCGCAACCGGGTGGCAGACGGCGCGAGCTCGGGTGTCGCCAGATAAAAGATCTCGAACAGCGACTGCAACACATCGCGCGCGCCGGCAAGCCCCGGTGGCAACAACAGCGCCCCGTCGCGAAAGTCGCCTGCGCCTGCCAGCGCCGCGTGGCGGGCCAGCGCCGTCTTGCCGATCTTCGGCACGCCAACCAGTTCGAGCACGGCACCAGGCTTGACCGCAGCCAGCGCGCGGGCAGTCTCGACGCGGCGATCGAGGAAGCCCGGGATATCGGTCGGCCGGTGCACTTGGGCCGGGCCCTGCGCCACCACCACGGACGCCGCCACGCCGGCAAGTTGCACGATGTTGTGGTCACCCACGACCAGCGTGCCGAAGTTCTGGCCAACCTCGACGTTCACCGACCCGACGCGACCTGGAACCTCCACCAGCCTCTCCCTGAAATTATCAAACGGCAGCGCGCGCCACCCGTGTTTGGTTTAACCGAGTTCAAAGCCGGCGTCAACCGGATTTGCCCACTGGATTCGCCTGCCGATTGCTTCCGATCAAGGCCGCCGCGCCGGGGCCTGCCAGCGAATCGGTGGTGGCGCCCGTACCCGCGATTGCCGGGCCTGACCTCGCAGCACCATCGTCGCCGGGACCCCTTGGCTGCCGTGGCGGCGCAGCCAACGGCGCGGCCTGCCGGTCTGCCCGGCGCAACTACGGACGGGCAGCCGCGTCCCTGAAGAAGCGCACCCGGTCGGCGTCGCTCGGGTGCGAGGCAAAGGCAATGCCCAGCCATGGGCTTTTCGCCGCGGGCTTGTCGCTGGCGCCGCCGGGATTGCCACTGGCGCCGCCGGGCTTG
The DNA here is from genome assembly GCA_031381865.1 of Betaproteobacteria bacterium. Taxonomy (GTDB): domain Bacteria; phylum Pseudomonadota; class Gammaproteobacteria; order Burkholderiales; family Burkholderiaceae_C; genus CAISIP01. Next base: position 4,550 of record JANMYG010000314.1, read on the forward strand.
TCGCCGGGACTGGCGGCCTTGTCACTCGCACCGGTGGCCTCGCGCGCCTTTTCGCCGAGCTTGTCGAACAGGGTCAACATCACCAGCGGCGAAATGCCTCCGGCCTTCAGCAGGCGCACCGCCTCGGCATCGGCTTCGTGCTCGGCCTCGCGCGAATAACCGGCCTGACCCAGCAGCACCGGCGCGCCGGCCAGCAGGGTGCTGAAATCGCCCAGCACCAGCGACGAGAGCCCGGCCAGCGCGGCCACCTGCACCAGCATGCGCAGACCGTGTCGATGGCGCACATGGCCGAGTTCGTGCGCAAGCACCGCGACGAGGACCTGTTCGTCCGAACCCACCAACGCCACCAGTTCATCGGTCAGGATCAATGTGCCACCCGGCAGCGCCAGCGCATTGGGCCCGACGCGGCTTTGCCGAAACACCAGCCGCCACGCGGGAACGGTGCCCGCCGGCTGGGCCGAGACGACCCGCGACAGCGCTTCGCGCAACCGGGTCTGCTGCGCCAGCGGCAATTTGCTGGGCAGCATCAGGTGTTCGTCGATCGCGGCCAGCGAAGCCTCACCCAGCGCAGCGTCCAGGCCGAGCGGCGCGGCCGCGACGACCGCACGGGCCAGCAGCGGCAGGCCCCACTGTTGCAGCACCACGCCCAGCGCCACCAGCGCGAACACGCTGGCCAGCACCCAGCGCCAGCTTTGCTGCATGCGCACCACCCAACTGTCACGCCGGCCGAAGCTGGCGCTCCAGGCATCCCAGGCGGCCGCATCCGCACACTGCACCGAGCCGCCGTCCCTGAAATGCGCCACGCGTATGCCATGGCGCGTGCGCTCCGGCCACGCCACGTCCGTCAGCGCGATCGCGCGCTCCACCCCGTCGCCGCGCAGGCGCAGCCGATCGCCCTGCACATCCAGCGCCACCGGCTGGGCGCGGCCACTCATGCCGTCAAAATAGGTCGCCTCCATGCCCGATGCCAGGGTGCCGTGCACGCGGCGTCAAAGCCCGATGTCCAGGCCGAACAGGTCACCGGCCGCATCACCGGCCGCCTCGCCCTCCGCAGCGCGCAGCAGCGTGACCAGTGTTGCGGGATCCTGGCGGGTCTTGACCGTGACGGCTTCGAGCCGCAGGCGCGCCACCGCCACCGCGGCGAACGGCCAGTAGAGCCCGAGCGTCAGCACCATCAGCAGCCAATTCTTGAGCGTGAGCCACAACAGCGCCGCAAAAGGCAGCGCGCTGACGAAACGAAGCGAGCGGTTGCCGGTCTTGGTCCACACCAGGTTTTGCAGGCGTGCGGTCAGATAGGACCTGGCCACGACCAACAACGCCAGCACACCCGGCAACGGCGCCAAAGCGAGCAGCACCATGCCCGTCACACCCGGCTTGGCACCGCCCGGATTGAGCATGAACAAGGCACCAATGAGCGTCAACGGCAGCACCAGCACCAGCAGCACCACACCAATCAACTTGAAAAAAAGCCGGTAGAAGGAGCCCAGCGAGGCCTTGAATGTGGTTTGCACCGACGCCAGCGCGTAATGGTTGTGCTGGTACTGCTTGAGCTTCCAGAACAACCAGGGCAGCACCGCGACCGTCACCAGCGTCACGGCCAATGCCACGAACCCGTACCACAATGGCGGCCGCTCAGGATCGGCGACGATGCCCAAGGCGCCGACCAGTACCACGCCCGGTACGAACAGCGGCACCACGGCCCGGTAGGCACCGGCGAGCGAGCCCTCGAAGGAAAACCGCAGGCCGCGCCAACTGGTGTTGGCCATGCGGAACTGCATCGACGACTTGAGCATTGCCGGCGCGATCGCCGCGACGATCAACAGCGCCACGAAGCCGGCTGCCGCAGAGAAATTGCCGGCCATCGAATACAGGGCGAACAACACCCCGACCAGCAGCCAACCCCTGAACATCTTTCTGGGGTCGCCGTGGAACGCCAGCGGCACACCGTCGACCAGCGTGTTGCCATAGAAGTAGCGCAGTCGCCGCACCTTGGCCCACGGGTAGTACAGTCCCAGAGTGACCAGCGTGAGCAGCAGGTTGACGATCCAGATCCGGAAATACTCGCTTCCGGAACCGGAGAATCGCACCGGCAGCAGGCGCGCGGCGGTCGACGGCTCACCGGCTTGTGGCATCGCCGAATAGCCGAATTCCAGCACGGAGTCACGCATCCAACTTCCCCTTGATTCGCACCGGTACAGGTGTGCTCGCTTGACGCCAATTAATGTAACCCGCAATTCGGCCAGGGCCCGTCGCCGCGGCCACCGCAAGGCAGCGCAACGGTGCGCGCCAGCACCCCAGCCAGTCCCCAACCGATCCGCCGGGTGCACCCGGTCGGGCCGGCAATACCAATAAGTAGGCCTGGCGACCTAAAGGCATGGAAGTCAGCCTCTCGGTATCGACCGCGCGCGCTTGGTAGCCATCACACCGGGTAAGTACCTATGCCGCCGGCAACCGTCCTGCCCTATTCTTTTGGATGATGCCCGAGGGTAAACAGGGCACCAGCCCGGGCCTCGCTACGGCCCGGGCTGGTCCGCAAAGCGAATGGGGGCTGCCGATTTCGCTTTGACCGGCAGACCGGTGCAGTCAGGCGGCAGCAAAAACGAGCAAGAAGTCCGAAAGCCGATCCATTGGAGGTAACCGTTATGCGAGCAACGAAGATTATTTCTGCCCTTGCGGCAGTGGCATGTTTGGCCCTGTCCAGCGCTCCAGCGCAGGCGCAGCCGAAGATCAAACTCGAGAAGGTGGTGGGCGCGATGAACTCACCGCTGGCCATGGTGCAGCCGCCGGGCGACAACCGGATGTTCATCATCGAACAATATGGCCGCGTCAAGATCCTGGAAAACGGCCAGCTCAAGGCCAGCCCTTTCCTCGACATCCGCGCCAAGCTCAAGCCCCAATTCCACGACTTCGACGAACGCGGATTGCTGGGCATTGCCTTCCACCCGAAGTTCCAGGAGAACGGCAAGTTCTACGTCGCCTACAGCGCGCCGCTCGACTTCCAGGCCGACTTGGGGCAGATGCTGTGGTACGACCACAGCAACGTGGTCGAGGAATACACGGTGTCGTCCAAGGACAAGAACACCGCCGACCCGAGTTCTGCGCGGCGCATCATGACGCACTCCTGGCCGCAGTTCAACCACAATGGCCACTGGATCGGTTTTGGTCCGGACGGCAAGTTGTACGTTTCTCTGGGTGACGGTGGCTACGCCAACGACTGGGGCATCGGCCACAACGTGACGATCGGCAACGGGCAGGATCTGAGCACCAACCTGGGCAAGATCCTGCGTGTCGACGTCGACACCCGCAGCGACGGCAAGCCCTATGGCATCCCGAGCGACAACCCCTTCGTTGGCCGCCGCGACGCCAACCCGGAAATCTGGGCTTACGGTGTGCGCAACCCGTGGCGCTGCTCGTTCGACATGGGCAGCGGCGCGGTCGAACTGTATTGCGGCGACGTGCAGCAGAACAGCTACGAAACCATCAAACTCGTCGGCAAGGGGCAGAACATGGGGTGGCGCCGCGTCGAGGGCATGATGCGCTGCTTCGACTACACCAAACCCGATGACCATCCGGCCAACTGCGACAAGACCGGCATCACCCCCGCCATCATCGAATACAACAACTGCACGGCCAAGCCCAACGGCTGCAGGGGTATTTCGATCACCGGAGGTTATGTGTACCGTGGTCCCAACGCGGCGTGGAAGGGCAAGTACATCTTCGGCGACTGGAGCAAGTCCTTCGGCGAGATGGACGGCCAGATCTTCGTGGGCACCAAGGGCGGCGACGGCAAGTGGTCGATGGAAGTGGCTGAAGTGACCAACATGCCGGGCAAGCTGCCGTATGTGCTCGCGTTCGCGCAGGACAACGCGGGCGACGTCTACGTGCTGACCTCCGTC